>NZ_JBSFTY010000051.1:0-71404 GCF_053591515.1 Streptomyces sp. NPDC003011 | reverse complement strand
CTTCGGCACCCCCCGCTGACCGGCGTCTGCGGCGCGGCCCGCGAACCTGGTTGAATCCAGGGACGTCGGCCGACCCGGCCACCGCCGACGACCGTGCGGGGGCTGGGGCCGGTCCGGCGGATGAGGGCGGATCAGGGCGGATCAGGACGCGGGGAGGCCACGGCTTCTCGTCGGGGACCGACGACGGCGCGGCCGGAGTCCCCAGGCGGGGGCGAGGGCCCGGTCCGCGGATTGATCCGCCGGACAGGTCCTGGAGGCCGTGACTGTGGGGAGAGCATGAACGAGGGGAAGCCCGCGAAGGCGAACGGACCGGCGCCGGCGCCGCACGAGGTGCCCGGTGTGAGCACGGCCAGGCAGCGGGGCGGGACGACACCGACGGAGCCGCAGGGCACACCGGCCGATGCCGGGTCAGGTGCCGATGATGCCGATCACGAGGGCGACTTCGCACTGAGGGCACCGTGTGAGGCACCCGGCCCGGCCCCGGACCGTCGTCCCCCGGCCCCGGACCGTCCGGCTCCTGACGGGGGCGACTTCGCCCTGCCGGCGCCTCAGACGCCGGCGGCGCCGGAGGGTGACTACGAACTGAGGGACCCGGAGACCGCCCCGGTCGAGCGACAGCGTCCCCGGGCCGGGAGCGAGACCGCCCCTGCCCCCGCTTCCGCCCCCGTCGACGATCAGGGGCCCGGCGCGTCCGTGGCCGAGGGCGCCCCCGGCCCCGTCACCGACCGACCCAGGCCCCTGCACGACCCCGACCCCTACAGCACCCCGCCGTACGGCGGGCCCGGCCCCTGGGCACCCGCCCCGCCCGTGCAGCACCCGGCGGCCACCCCGGCACACGGCACAGCCCTGTCGGCGCCCCCTCCGCCGCCGCGGGGGACACCTGTCCCGCCGTTGGCCCCCGGTACGCCCGCCCAGACCTACGCGCCCGCTCCCGCCGCCCAGGAGCCGACGCCGGCCCCTGTGCCCGCCCCCGGCGTCGAGTCACCGCCCGCCGCCGCCCCTGCCGCCGTGGAACCCCCACCGCCCGCCGCCCCCGCCGACCCCGACCCGCCCTCGCTCTCCACGCCCTGGCAGAACTACGACCCCTGGGCCCCGGTGACCGCCCCGCTCCAGCAGACCGGGGCCGGCGTCACCAGCGGGGAGCAGCGGCGCAGGCGGGTCCGGAAGGTGGTCGTCGGGGCCGTCGTGCTGCTGGCGCTCGTGTCCGGCGGGGCCGGGGGCGTCGTCGGGGCGTATCTGGAGCGGAACGGGGGGATCGGGGACGTGGAGCTGCCGCAGGCCGCCGCCGAGCCCGCCGGGCGGGACGCGGAGAGCGTGGCCGGGATCGCCGCGCGTGCCCTGCCCAGCGTGGTGACCCTGCATGTGTCCGGCTCCGAGGACCAGGGCACCGGCACCGGGTTCGTGCTCGACGACCGCGGTCACATCCTCACCAACAACCACGTCGTGGAGCCCGCCGGGTCCGACGGCGAGATAGCGGTGACGTTCCACAGCGGCGACACCGCCCAGGCCACCGTCGTCGGCCGGGACAGCGGCTACGACCTCGCCGTCGTCAGGGTCAGAGGGGTCAGCGGCCTGGAGCCCCTGCCCCTCGGCAACTCCGACAACGTCCAGGTCGGCGACCCGGTCGTCGCCATCGGCGCGCCCTTCGACCTGGCGGGTACGGTCACCTCCGGCATCATCAGCGCCAAGGAACGGCCCATCACCGCCGGCGGCGAGAGCGGCGACGCGAGTGACGTGTCGTACGTCGATGCCCTCCAGACGGACGCGCCCATCAACCCCGGCAACTCCGGCGGCCCGCTCCTGGACGCGCAGGCCCGTGTCATCGGCATCAACTCCGCCATCCGCTCCGCGGACAGCGGCACCGACCCGGACGGCGGCCAGGCCGGCTCCATCGGCCTGGGTTTCGCCATACCGGTCAACCAGGGCAAGCGCGTCGCCGAGGAGCTGATCAACACCGGGCGGGCGACCCACCCGGTGATCGGCGTCACCCTCGACATGGACTACGACGGCGACGGCGCCCGGGTCGGCACGAAGAGCGGCGACGGCGGCCCGGCGGTCGTCGTCGGCGGCCCCGGCGACCGCGCCGGGATCAAGGCCGGTGACGTCATCACCGAGGTCGACGGCCGACGCGTCCACTCCGGCGAGGAACTCATCGTCAAGACCCGCGCCCACCGCCCCGGCGACCGCCTCGAACTCACCGTGCAGCGCGCCGGCGAGGAGAGGACCGTCCCGCTGGTCCTCGGCTCCTCCGGCGACTGACAGAAACCTCACAGGCAAAGCGGCCGGCCCCCGTCCCAGCAGGCGGACAACCCGGAGGAGCCCCCATCCGGTCGCAGCCGAAACCCCCGGGACGGTACCGGTCGTACGGGATCGCCGGGTACCGTGGACCGGGCCCGGACCACGGAAGACCGCACGGACCACCGAGGGCCGAGGGCCGAGGACATCGCAAGGAGCTTCAGGTGTTCAATGACATAGGACCGCTCGAGCTGGTCACGCTCGTTGTCCTCGCCGTGCTCGTCTTCGGTCCGGACAAGCTCCCGAAGGTCATCCAGGACGTCATGCGGACCGTACGCAAGATCCGTGAGTTCTCGGAGAGCGCCAAGCAGGACATCCGGCAGGAACTGGGCCCGGAGTTCAAGGACTTCGAGTTCGAGGACCTCAACCCCAAGACGTTCATCCGCAAGCAGCTGGACAACGACGAACTGGGGCTCAAGGAGATCCGCAACGGCTTCGACCTGAAGAAGGAGATGGCCGAGGTCACCGACGCGGTGCACAGCCGCGACTCGGATGCGTCCGCGGCCGGGAGCTCCGGGACCTCCGGCGGCAGCGTCGACATGACGAAGAAGCCCGAGAAGGCCGACGACGACCGCCCGCCCTTCGACGCGGACGCCACCTGAGCGAAGGCCCCCACGCCGTCGTACGTGACGCGTTTCATACTCCGTTCTGCCGCTGTACGGCCGGAACGGACCCCTTGGACGCCCCGCGCGCCGGGCGCGTTCCCTGCTGCTCGCGGTGGTGTGGCTATGCTGCCGAGTTGTTGTGCGGACCGGACGAGTACGTCCGAAGGGGGGCGGGCCGCCCGGTCCGACGAGAGCGAGGAGGCGTCCGGGCACATGGAGACGACGAGTCGGGCAGTCGCGCAGACGCCGGTCGCGGAGGGCGGACAACAGGTCCCCTCCGCCCGGCGTACGGTCGACGGCTACCTGCTGGCGCCCTTCCCGTGGTACGGCCTTGACGAGGCCTTCACGGGGCCGCGCTGGCTGATGCAGGTCGGTACGGCGGCCGACGGGGCCGTCGAGCACGGTTCGATCGGACACGGCGACGAGCCCTCCGTACGGAACGAGGGCACGCAGGACAAGGAGAAGTTCGCGGTGGTGGTCACCGTCGCGGCGAACCCCGATCGGCGCAGCGCGGACGGTACGGGCCTGCTGGAGGCCACGTCGGTGTCCTCGGCGGCCTGGCTCGCGGGGGTGGGGCTGCTGTCCTTCACCTGGCCCGGGCAGATGGACCACACGCTGCGGGACGAGTGGCTGGAGCAGCAGACCGAGACGGCGTGGGCCCTGGCCGACGATCTGGACGGTTCCGACTGGTCGACGCTGTCCCTGCCGGTGGACGGGGTGCCCACGCCCTTCCACTACCGGGAGTCCGAGTTCGGCTGGGTGCTCGCCGGGTCCACCCAGGAGGGCGTGCACGTGGGTGCGTACGGCAGAGGGATGAGCGCGTACGGACTCGGGTTCGCGATGATCAAGGACATCTCGGCCTACGCGTAGCCGGTGACACGACCACGGGGGCGCCGTCCGGTGAGACGGCGCCCCCGTGGTCGTAGCGAGGTCAGAACGTCCGAGGTCAGAACTTGTTGCGGGGGGTGATCCCCAGGGACAGGCCCGAAAGGCCCCGCTGCCGTCCTCCCAGCTTGCCCGCGATGGACCGCAGGGCGGAGCCCGCCGGGGAGTCCGGGTCGGTCAGGACCACCGGCTTGCCGTCGTCGCCGCCCTCGCGCAGGCGGACGTCGATCGGGATGCTGCCGAGAACCGGGACGTTCGTGCCCGTGGTACGGGTCAGACCGTCCGCCACCGACTGGCCGCCGCCCGTGCCGAAGACGTCGACCATCTCGTCGCAGTGCGGGCAGGGCAGGCCGGACATGTTCTCCACCACGCCGACGATCTTCTGGTGGGTCTGGACGGCGATGGAGCCCGCCCGCTCGGCCACCTCGGCGGCCGCCTGCTGAGGCGTCGTGACCACCAGGATCTCGGCGTTCGGGACCAGCTGCGCCACCGAGATGGCGATGTCACCGGTGCCCGGCGGGAGGTCGAGCAGCAGCACGTCCAGGTCGCCCCAGTACACGTCCGCCAGGAACTGCTGGAGGGCGCGGTGCAGCATCGGGCCGCGCCAGACGACCGGGGCGTTGCCCGGGGTGAACATGCCGATCGAGATGACCTTCACGCCGTGCGCGGACGGCGGCATGATCATGTTTTCGACCTGGGTCGGACGACCGTCGACGCCCAGCATGCGCGGCACGCTGTGACCGTAGATGTCGGCGTCCACGACACCGACCTTCAGGCCGTCGGCCGCCATCGCCGCCGCCAGGTTCACCGTCACCGAGGACTTGCCGACGCCGCCCTTGCCGGACGCGACCGCGTACACGCGGGTCAGCGAGCCCGGTCTGGCGAAGGGGACCTCGCGCTCGGTCTGGCCGCCGCGCAGCGCCGACGCCAGCTCCTTGCGCTGCTCGTCGCTCATGACGTCGAGTTCGACGTCGACGCGGGTGACGCCCTGGACCGCCGAGACGGCGTCCGTCACCCGCTGGGTGATCGTTTCGCGCATGGGGCAGCCGGAGACCGTCAGGTACACGGCGACCGCGACCGCTCCGTCCGCGCCGATCTCCACGGACTTGACCATCCCCAGTTCGGTGATGGGTCGGTTGATCTCGGGGTCGTTCACCGTCGCCAGTGCTTCACGCACCGCGTCTTCCGTAGCCATAGGGTCGATGGTACGGCGCCGCACACGGCCCTGGGGAAGCCTGTCACCGGTCGTCTGCGTCACGTACCCGCGACCGTTCCGCCGGGAATACGACATGGCCGTCGCGCCGCTCGTCCAGTTCCTTCAGCAGGTCCTGCAGTTCCGAGCGGATCCAGTCACGGGTCGCCACCTCGCCGAGGCCGATCCTGAGCGCGGCGATCTCCCGGGTCAGGTACTCCGTGTCCGCGATGGACCGCTCGTTCTGCTTGCGGTCCTGTTCGAGATTGACCCGGTCGCGGTCGTCCTGCCGGTTCTGCGCGAGCAGGATCAGCGGGGCCGCGTAGGAGGCCTGGAGGGACAGCATCAGCGTCAGGAAGATGAAGGGGTAGCTGTCGACGCGCAGGTCGCGCGGCGCGAAGATGTTCCACAGCACCCAGCAGATGATGGCGATCGTCATCCAGACGATGAACCGTCCGGTGCCGAGGAAGCGCGCGATGCGCTCCGACAGCCGTCCGAAGGCCTCCGGGTCCCACTCGGGCAGCATCCGGCGCCGGGTCGGCCGCGGCTGGTCCAGGCGCGGAGTGCGGTGGCGGGAGCTCGCGGTGGCCCCGGCGGGCGTGCGCTCGCGGGCCCCGGTCTCACGGTCAGGCGTCATGGGAAGCCACCCCCCGGTCCCGCTCCTCGTCCGTGCCCCGGCCGTGCTCGTTCTCGTCTTCGTTCTCGGCCTCGTTGTCGTTCTCGTCGAGGTCGAACTCGTTCTCCCGCCAGTCCTCCGGCAGCATGTGGTCGAGCACGTCGTCCACCGTCACCGCGCCCAGCAGCGCCCCGGAGTCGTCGACGACGGGCGCCGCGACCATGTCGTACGTCGCGAAGAACCCGGCGACGAGGGGCAGCGTCGCGTTGGGGTCGAGGGGTTGCAGGTCGTCGTCGATGATCGAGCTGACCAGGGTGTACGGAGGGTCGCGCAGCAGCCGCTGGAAGTGGACCGTGCCCAGGTACTTGCCGGTCGGCGTCTCGTCGGGCGGGCGGCAGACGTAGACCTGCGCGGCGAGGGCGGGGGACAGGTCGGCGTTGCGGACGCGGGCGAGGGCGTCGGCGACGGTCGCGTCGGGCCGCAGCACGATCGGCTCGGTCGTCATCAGACCGCCGGCCGTGTGCTCCTCGTACGCCAGCAGGCGCCGCATGTCGGCCGCGTCGGCGGGCTTCATCAGGCTCAGCAGCCGCTCCTGGTCCTCGGTGGGCAGCTCGGAGAGCAGGTCGGCCGCGTCGTCCGGGTCCATGGCCTCCAGGACGTCGGCGGCGCGCTCCTCCTTCAGCTTGCCGAGGATCTCGATCTGGTCGTCCTCCGGGAGCTCCTCGAGCACGTCGGCGAGACGGTCGTCGTCCAGGGCCGCGGCGACCTCCGCGCGCCGCTTGGACGACAGATGGTGCAGCACGTTGGCGAGGTCGGCGGGGCGCAGTTGCTCGAAGGTGGCCAGGAGGCTCTCGGCGCCCTGTCCGTGCTCCTCCAGGGAGAACCCGGTGACGGCGGACCACTCGACGGTCAGGCTCTCGCCCTTGCGCCGGAAGGCGCCGCCCTTGCCGCCCTTGCGGACGAACGCGCGGTCGATCTCCCAGTCCCGGCGGGCCGGCAGCTGCTGCACCGACAGGTCCAGGACGGTGACCTGCTCGCCGGTCTCGACGAGCGTGACGCGCCGGTCGAGGAGTTCGCCGAAGACCAGACGCTCGGTGGGCCGTTGCTCGAAGCGCCGGACGTTGAGCACGCCGGTGGTGATGACCTGCCCGGACTCGATGCTGGTCACCCGGGTCATGGGCAGGAAGATCCGGCGGCGCGTGGCGAGTTCGACGACCAGCCCGAGCAGACGTGGCGGCCGCCGGGCGACCCGCAGCATGACGACCAGGTCGCGCACGCGGCCGACCTGGTCACCGGCCGGGTCGAACACGGCGACGCCGGAGAGGTGCGAGACGAAGATCCGGGGGGCGCCCGCTGCCATGGCTGTGCTTCCTTCTCGTGCGGGGTTCGTCAGGAGTCGCATCGTGGGTTGCCTGATGGGTCTCTTTTCCGAATTGCCCGCTCGGGTGGGCTTCAGGCTAGCCCGTCCCGATCGGATACGCGCTGGTGAGCGGTCCGGACGGACTGGCTCCGTCAGGGCCCCGGGGCCCCGGTACGCTGCCGTACGCCGCTGAAGGACCCTTGTCAGAAAGGCAGCCCCACCTGTGACTGCGATTCCCCGGCGCCGTACCCCCAGGGGCGCCCTGGCGGGCGCGCTGTGCGCCCTGGGCGTGACGGTGCTGACGGGCTGCGGCGGCGAGGACCCGGACGCGGGCACCAACGGTGTCGGCAAGCTGCCGGCCGACCAGATCCAGTCCCGGACCCGGACGGCCGCCGAGTCCGCCGACGCCGTGCGGCTGTCCGGCAACGTGGTCGCCAGCGGCCGTACGTACCGCCTCGACATGCGTCTGAAGGCCGACGGTGCCTCCGGGTCGGTCACCGCCGAGGGGGCGACCTTCCAGCTGCTGCGGGTCGGCGAGGCGCTCTTCCTGAAGGCGGACGCGGCGTTCTGGACCGACGCGGACGGCAAGGATGACGGTTCCGGGGACACGGCGGCGGCCGACAAGCTGGACGACAAGTACGTGAAGGTGCCGCAGGGCGATCCCTCGTACAAGAAGTTCAGCGGTTTCACGGACATGGACGTCCTCCTCGACGGTCTGCTGACCCTGCACGGCACGGTGGCGACGGACGGCCGCCACCAGCAGGCCGGCGTCCGCACCATCCGCATCACTGGCGACGACGGTTCCGGCGGCACCCTGGACGTCTCCCTGGTGGGCACGCCGTACCCCCTGCGCCTGGTGCGGGCGGGAGGCGCGGGCACCCTGACCTTCTCGGCCTGGGACAAGGACTTCTCCCTGGCCGAACCGGACGAGGACGAGACCGTGGACTACGGCAAGCAGCTGCCGACGTCCTAGCGGTCACCGCTCGTCCTGGCGGTCACCGCTGGCCTTGGCGGTCACGGCTTCCTGCGTCGCTTCAGCAGCAGCCTGGGCAGCCCCGCGGGGATCGCCTGCCGGGTGGTCGCGGGCGTCGGCAGGGGCGGAGCGGCCAGGTCGCCGTCGGGCAGCGGTGCCGTCGCGCCGGTCGGTTCGAGGCGCAGTACCCGGCACTCGCGGGCCCAGCGCCCGGTCATCGCCTCGCCGTCGGGCGCGTTCAGGCGCTTGCCCTTGAGCTCGGCGACCGCCGCCTCCCACGCGGGGGATCCGGGTGCCGGTTCCACGACCTTCGCCGTCCAGCAGACCAGCCGGCCGCCCTTGTCCTTGCTGCGGACCGTGACCTCGGCCTCGGTGCCGTCGGCCAGCCCCGGCAGCGGCTGCTCACCGGGTCCGTCGCCGACCAGACAGGCCGCGCCCTCGTGCCAGACGTGCCACAGGGCGCGGGCCGGGCCACCGGGACCCCTGACCCAGATGAGGCCGGACTTCTTCGTTGCCTCCTCGACGAGGGCCTGGTCGAGCAGCTCACGTGTCATGGGCTCAGCCTAACCAGGCGCTCTCAGAGCCAGCCGTTGCGCTTGAGGGTGCGGTGGATGCCCACACACAGGGCCACCGTGACCGACATGATCACGGGGTAGCCGTACTTCCAGTGCAGCTCCGGCATGTGGTCGAAGTTCATGCCGTACACGCCGCAGACCATCGTCGGCACGGCGATGATCGCGGCCCACGAGGTGATCTTCCGCATGTCCTCGTTCTGCGCGACGGACGCCTGCGCGAGGTTGGCCTGGAGGATCGAGTTGAGCAGTTCGTCGAAGCCGAGGACCTGCTCCTGGACGCGGGCGAGGTGGTCGGCGACGTCCCGGAAGTACTTCTGGATGTCCGGGTCGATCAGCCGCATCGGGCGCTCGCTCAGCAGCTGCATGGGACGCAGCAGCGGCGAGACGGCCCGCTTGAACTCCAGTACCTCACGCTTGAGCTGGTAGATCCCCGCCGAGTCCACACCGCGCGAGACCCCGCCCCGGCGGCCCGGCGAGAACACCTCGGTCTCCACCTCGTCGATGTCGTCCTGCACCGCGTCGGCGACCGCGATGTAACCGTCGACGACATGGTCGGCGATCGCGTGCAGCACCGCCGAGGGGCCCTTGGCGAGCAGTTCGGGGTCGTCCTGCAGCCGGTGCCGCAGAGCCCGCAGCGAGCCCTGCCCGCCGTGCCGGACGGTGATGAAGAAGTCCCGGCCGGTGAAGCACATGACCTCGCCGGTCTCGACGACCTCGCTGTTGGCGGTGACCCGGTCGTGCTCGACGTAGTGGATGGTCTTGAACACGGTGAACAGGGAGTCGTCGTACCGCTCCAGCTTGGGCCGCTGGTGGGCCTGCACGGCGTCCTCGACGGCCAGCGGGTGCAGTCCGAACTCGCTGGCGATACCGGAGAATTCGGCCTCGGTCGGCTCGTGCAGACCGATCCACACGAAGCCGCCGTCACGGCGCACCACGCGCATCGCCTCGTGCGGGGTCAGCGGCGTCGGCGTCGGGAGGCGGGCGCCGTCGCGGTAGACGGCGCAGTCGACGACGGCGGAGGGCGTCGAGGGGTCACGGGTGGTGTCGTAGAGGCCGGTGTCCTTGCGCAGGGAGACGCGGGACGGACGGACGACGGCACGCAGGTCACGGATCATCGACATGGCTGGCTCCTTCGTGACAGGCAACGAAAGGCCGCCGGCGACGGGTGGAACTACCCGGAATGGGGACGTCCTGGCTGCGGATGTTTGGCACGTCCACAAAGCGGGGAGCACCGCAACGTCGCGGTGGCGAGCTTCGCTACTGATACAGGTACTGATTCAGGCAGGCAGATCAGACAGATCAGGTAAGACGAAACGAAGCGCTCTTCCGCGGTGCAGTGAGTGCGAGAGGTGGCAGTCAGCCAGAGCCGGAGCAGCTACATCAGCGGCGGGAAGAGCGGGTGCTACTGCACGGTCGACTTCGGTCCATTGCAGCCCCACCTCCTCCGGCCGGTCCCTCGTAAGGGAGACTCATCGGCGTCGGGGCTTGATCGCGACGCTTCTGCGTGCTGCCCCGAACCACCGGCCCAGAGTAGCAGCCGACCGAAGTGTCAAGGCGCTGGTTTGCCCGGTACTGACGAGTTCTATGCTCGCCGCATGGTTGATGTTCTTCCTCTGGTCGAGGCCCGGCTGCGCACCGCGCTGGGCGAGCCGGACGCCCGCGCGGCGGTCACCTTTCTCGGTACGGACCGCATCGAGGTGCTGCGCTTCCAGGAGGGGGACGTCGTCCGCTACGCCTCGCTCGGCATGTCCGCCCAGCCGATGGGCGATCCCGCAGCGATGCTCGCCGACCCGGTCAAGGGGCCGCGTGCCGAGCTGATCCTCTCCGTGCGCGCCGGTCTCGCCGAGACCGACAAGGCACTCCGCCCGCTCGCCGTGCTCGCCGCGTCCCCGCAGGTCGAGGGCGTGATCGTGGCGCCCGGTGCCTCCCTGGACGTCGGTGAGCCGCTGTGGCCGGGCGCCCCCTTCACCTCGGTCCTGGTCGCCGAGCCGGGCGGCCTGGTGGAGGACCTGGACCTCGACGAGCCTCTCGACCCGGTTCGGTTCCTGCCGCTGCTGCCCATGACCCCGAACGAGGCCGCGTGGAAGCGGGTGCACGGCGCGCAGGCCCTGCGGGAGCGCTGGCTGACGAACGGGACGGACCTCAGGGATCCGTCCCGCAGGTCCGTCCCGCTGGAGTGACCCCCGCGTGAGGAAGGTCACCAACCGGTGCCCGGACCACGTCACTTGGCGAAGACGGCGACTCCGTCCTCCGTCGCGTGTCCCGGCTCCAGCTCCTGCGCCTCGTGCGTGAGCGCCTTCCGCCGTACGACGACCACGAGCGCGCCGAGCACGGCGGTGACCGCCGCCACCACGAACGGGATGCGGATGTCGGTCCACTCCTCGATCTTCGGCGCGAAGTAGGGCGCGGCGGCCGCAGCGAACCAGCGCACGAAGTTGTAGCCCGCGCTCGCCACGGGACGCGGCGCGTCCGAGACGCCCAGGGCCAGCTCCGTGTAGACGGTGTTGTTCACGCCGATGAAGGCGCCGGACAGGATGGTGCAGACGACGGCGGTGGTGTGGTCGCCGTAGCCGAGGACGAGCACGTCGGCCGCGAGCAGCACCAGCGAGCCGCCCAGCACCTTCAGCGAACCGAACCGCTTCTGCATGCGCGGCGCCACGATCACCGAGAAGACGGCGAGCAGCACACCCCAGGCGAAGAACACGGCACCCGACCTGTACGGGGTCATGTCCAGCACGAACGGGGTGAAGGCCAGCACGGTGAAGAACGTGTAGTTGTAGAAGAACGCCGAGACCGCCGCCGACGCCAGACCGCCATGGCCGAGCGCCTTGAGCGGGTCGAGCAGTGAGGTCTTGCGGGCCGGCTTCGGCTGCTCCTTCAGGAACGCCGTGATGCACAGGAAGCCGATCGCCATCAGGAACGCGGTGCCGAAGAAGGGGTAGCGCCAGCTGGCGTCGCCGAGCAGCGCGCCGAGCAGCGGGCCGCACGCCATGCCGAGGCCGAGGGCGGACTCGTAGAGCAGGATCGCGGCCGCGCTGCCGCCGGCCGCCGCGCCGACGATGACCGCGAGGGCCGTCGAGACGAACAGCGCGTTGCCGAGGCCCCAGCCGGCCCGGAAGCCGACGAGTTCGCCGACGGAGTCCGAGGTGCCCGACAGGGCCGCGAACACCACGACCAGCGCGAGGCCCAGCAGCAAAGTCCTGCGGCCGCCGATGCGGCTGGAGATGAAGCCGGTGACCAGCATCGCGACCGCGGTGATCAGGAAGTACGACGTGAAGAGCAGGGAGACCTGGCCGGCGGTGGCGTTCAGGCCCGAGGCGATGGACGGCAGGATCGGGTCGACGAGTCCGATGCCCATGAAGGCGACGACGGACGCCCCGGCGGTCGCCCAGACCGCCTTGGGCTGCCGCAGGAGGCCGCCGGCTCCCGCGTCGAAGGGGTCCTGACTCGGTCCCATCACGTACTCCGTCCCTGGGGAGATGGTTGGTATATACACACAGTAAGTTAGGTTGGCTAATTAATGCAAGCCACATCTAATCTTCCCGAGGGCGGCTTCCGCCCGGACGGGTGATCGTCCCTTGACGTGGCGGAGCGGGGGTAGGACCGTGGGGCGCTATGAGGGGCGAACCCAGTTGCCCGAAGTGTGGTGGCCGGGTCAGGGCTCCCGGACTTTTCGCCGATACCTGGCAGTGCGATGTGCACGGCGCCGTACATCCGGTCCAGCCCGTGATCCCGCCCAGCGTCGAGGCCCTCGAAGTCGTGGTGCACCGCACGCGGGTGCCGGTGTGGATGCCGTGGCCGCTGCCGGTCGGCTGGCTGTTCACGGGCGTGGCCTGCGCCGGCGACGACCGCAGCGGCGGCCGGGCCACGGCGGTGGCCTGTTCCGGTCCCGGACCGCTCGGCGGCATGGGCGAGCTGGTCCTGGTGGCCGAGGAGCTCGGTGTCGGTCTCGGCGCGCGGTACGCGGGCGTCGACGGCCCGGACCCGGGGCCGTACCTGAACGTCGAGAAGCCGCCCCAGACCAAGGTGCTGGCCGCCGGCCGCCCGACCCCGCTCTGGCTGGTCTCCGGGGCGCCGGAGGACCGTGCGGTCTTCGCGGGCGAGGCGCTCGGGATGTGGCTGTGGGCGGTGGTGTGGCCCGAGCAGTCCGGGATGCTGATGTACGACGAGCTGGTGCTGACGGACCTGCGGGACGCGGGGGCGGAAGTGGAGCTGCTGCCGTGCGGAGCGCTCTCACCGCGCCTTCTTGAGCCGTAGCTCCACTGGGCGGGCCGGGCGGTCGGTGGTCGGGTGGCCGGGTGGCCCGATCGGAAGGGCGGAATTCCCGGCGCTCCTGGCGGGGTCGGAGCGCAACGCTTCGTAGGGGGCACTCGGCGGTTGCGGGTGTGACAAAGGGGCGCGGAAGTCCGGTTATCCTTTGAACGTCCGCTTCCGTTCCGTCGCCTCTGGAGTCCGCCGTGCGCATCGACCTGCACTGCCACTCCACCGCTTCCGACGGTACGGACACGCCGGCCGAGCTGGTGCGTCATGCGGCCGCGGCCGGTCTCGACGTCGTCGCGCTGACCGACCACGACACCACCCGTGGGTACGCCGAGGCGCTGGCCGCGCTGCCGGAAGGGCTCACGCTGGTCACCGGTGCCGAGCTGTCCTGCCGTATCGACGGTGTCAGCATGCACATGCTGGCCTACCTGTTCGATCCCGAGGAGCCGGCGCTGCTCGCCGAGCGTGAGCTGGTGCGGGACGACCGGGTGCCGCGGGCCCGTGGCATGGTCGCCAGGCTTCAGGAACTGGGCGTGCCCGTCACCTGGGAGCAGGTGGCGCGGATCGCCGGCGACGGCTCGGTCGGACGCCCGCATGTCGCGACCGCGCTCGTCGACCTCGGGGTCGTACCGACGGTGAATGACGCCTTCACCGAGGACTGGCTGGCCGACGGTGGCCGTGCCTATGTGGAGAAGCACGAGACCGACCCCTTCGAGGTGATCCGGCTGATCAAGGGCGCGGGCGGGGTCGCGGTGTTCGCGCACCCGGCGGCCGCCAAGCGGGGCCGTACCGTGCCGGAGTCCGCGATCGCGAAGATGGCCGAGGCCGGACTGGACGGCATCGAGGTCGACCACATGGACCACGACGCCGAGGCGCGCGTCCGGCTGCGCGGGCTGGCGAAGGAACTGGGGCTGTTGACCACCGGGTCCAGCGACTATCACGGCAGCCGCAAGACCTGCGTGCTCGGCGAGTACACCACGGACCCCGAGGTGTACGGGGAGATCACGCGGCGGGCGACGGGTGCCTTTCCCGTTCCCGGGGCCGGCGGGGTCTGAACGGCCTGCCCCTCCAAAAGGGCTGCCCCCTCACGGGGGTCCGAGGCCTGCCCCTGCCGTCCGTGTCCGTCCGTCATCACTGCGCAAGGCCCTCATGTTCGACGTCGCCGTCTTCGGCTCCCTCTTCCTGACCCTCTTCGTCATCATGGATCCCCCCGGGATCACCCCGATCTTCCTCGCGCTGACCGCCGGACGCCCGGCCAAGGTGCAGAAGCGGATGGCCTTCCAGGCCGTCTGTGTGGCCGGCGGGGTGATCACGGTGTTCGGTCTCCTCGGGCACCAGATCCTCGACTACCTGCACGTCTCCGTGCCCGCGCTGATGATCGCGGGCGGGCTGCTGCTCCTGCTGATCGCGCTGGACCTGCTCACCGGCAAGACGGACGAGCCGAAGCAGACCAAGGACGTCAACGCGGCCCTCGTCCCGCTCGGCATCCCGCTGCTGGCCGGGCCGGGCGCCATCGTGTCGGTGATCCTGGCCGTGCAGCAGGCCGGCGGTGTCGCGACCCAGGTGTCGGTGTGGTCGGCGATCCTCGCCATCCATGTCGTGCTGTGGCTGGTGATGCGGTACTCGCTGCTGATCATCCGGGTCATCAAGGACGGTGGCGTGGTCCTGGTGACGCGCCTCGCGGGCATGATGCTCTCCGCCATCGCCGTGCAGCAGATCATCAACGGGGTCACGCAGGTGATCCGGAGCAGCTGAGTCCGGAACAGCTGAGTCCGGAACGACTGAGTCCGGGCGGGCTGCGCGGTGGGGCTCCGGGGGCCTGCCCGGGAACGCGCAGAGCCCCCGTCCGGCGTCGGTGCCGGAGGGGGCTCTGAAACCTGTAGAGGGATCCTGGTACTACGAGGCCGAGGTCTCGGCCGGGCGGATCCACAGCCGCTGCCCGATCGAGGCAGCCTGCTGAACGATACGGTTGACGGAGGCGGCGTCCACAACGGTGCTGTCCACGGCCGAGCCGTCGACGTCGTCGAGTCGCATGATTTCGAAGCGCATGGGCTTCTCCCTTCGTCTGGTCATCCTCCTGAGGAGAACTACTCGGTGGGTGGCTCACGGAGCATCGGTGTCCGTGTTCCCTACGGAGTCAACGGGATGCGTGTTACAAACATTCCCTACGCTAAAGAAATTTTTCGAACAGCTAACTACTGACCGGTAAGTAGTGCGCAGAGACAAGACGGGGACTGACCGGGACCGGTTGTGTTCGCAGCGTGACCGCCGGGACAATGGAGACGATGAACGACGACCTCGCGGCCCTCAGCGCCCGCATCGACCGCACCAACGAGCTGCTCCAGCGCATGCTCGCCGAGGTGGCGAAGACACCCTCGACCCATGCGATCTTCGTCGACGCGGGATACCTGTACGCGGCCGCGGGGCGGCTCGTCGCCGGCACCGAGGACCGCCGGGCCTTCGAGCTCGACACCGAGGGACTGATCGAGGCGCTCATCGACCGGGCCCGCACCATCTTCGCGGACAGCCGGCTGCTGCGGGTCTACTGGTACGACGGCGCGAGACGCCGCATCCACACCGCGGAGCAGCAGTCGATCGCCGAACTCCCGGACGTGAAGGTCCGCCTGGGCAACCTGAACGCCAACAACCAGCAGAAGGGCGTCGACTCGCTGATCCGCTCCGACCTGGAGTCCCTCGCCCGGCACCGCGCCATCAGCGACGCGGCGCTGCTCGGCGGCGACGAGGACCTGGTCTCGGCGGTGGAGGCGGCACAGGGGTACGGCGCCCGGGTCCACCTCTGGGGCATCGAGGCACCCGAGGGCCGCAACCAGGCCGAACCGCTGCTCTGGGAGGTCGACAGCCAGCGCACCTTCGACCTCGACTTCTTCAAGCCGTACGTCGCCCGGCGCGCGTCCCCCGCCTACGAGGCGGCGGCGGCCCGGCCCACCCGTGAGGACGTCCGTTTCGTGGGCGCGCAGATCGCGGCGAAGTGGCTGGCGGCGCGGGGCCGCGAGGCACTGGTGGAACTGCTGCCGGGCCATCCGTATCTGCCCGGCTCGGTGGACCAGGACCTGCTGGTGGAGGCGGAAGGCCTGCTCCAGTACTCGCTGCGCGGCCAGGCGGACCTGCGCCGGTCCCTGCGGGACGGCTTCTGGGACCACTTGCAGACGCAGTATTGATGTCCCGCGCCAGACGTCCGTAGAGACCTAGCGGAGTTCCGGCGGCGCTGCTGGCAGCGGACATCCCCTGACATACCTGGCCGGCGGCGAGATGCGGCGCCGGCGGCGCCACGCAGCCACCTGGGTACTTCCGGCGCGGGACACTAGCGGGCTTCCCGCGGGGTGCCGGCCGCGGTGTCCCAGAAGTCGGCGAGGGCGCGGGCGGTCGGCAGGGGCTGATCCGCGTTGGGGGAGTGCTCGGCACCCGGGACGACCGTGCGGCGGGCCCTCAACCGGACGGCCATGTCGTCGAGGAGCGTCACCGGCCAGGTGTCGTCGTAGGCGCCGGACAGCACGTGGAACGGCAGCGGGACGGCGGCCAGTTCCGCGACCCGGTCGGGCTCGCCGCACAACTGGCGTCCGGTCGCGAGGAGTTGGGCCGGTTTGGTGGACAGCCAGCGGCGGCGCAGCTGGTCCGCGTCCCCGATACCGAGGGCGGGCCCGTCGACCTCCTCCGGCGGCCCCATCGCCTGGATGGCCTGCCACACCTCGGCCATGCCCATCACGGCGAGCGCGTCCCGCAGCAGTTTCACGCGCTGCTGCTGGGAGTCGGAGATCTGCGCCGGGCCGGAGGAGACGAGGGTGAGCGAGCGGAAGGGGGAGTGGTCGAGCAGGACGGCCGCACGGGCGATCTGCCCGCCGAGGGAGTGCCCGAGCAGGTGCACGGGCGTCCCGAGGGCCTCGGCCTGCGCGAGCACGTCCCGCGCCAGTCGGTCCTGGGCGTAGGCGGACTCGTCGAGCTCGGGCCCGTCCGACTCGAACTGCCCGCGTCCGTCCACGGCCACGATCCGGTACCCGCGCGCCACGAGGGGCTCGTGCAGCAGGGTGAAGTCCTCTTTGCTGCCGGTGAACCCGGGCAGCATCAACACCGTCCCCCTCGCCTCGACCCCGGGGGGCAGGGGCGAATCGACGACGGCGAAGTCACCGCGCGCGGTCCGCAGGGGGTATGCGCGGGCGCCCGGGGGCGGGGTGAAGGAGACGTGACGGCTCACGTGGGGAGAGTAGCGGGTGGCCCGGGACAGAACGCCGACGGCCCGGTTCACGGGAGGTGAACCGGGCCGTCGGGCAGGCGATCAGCTGTCCGCGGGCTCCGTGGCGGCCGTGGCCTTACGGGCCCGTCGTACCCTCGGCTTGGCCTCGGCCGTCTCGCCGGCGGCCTCGGCGGGAGCCGCCGTGGCCTTACGGGCCCGGCGCCGAGGCGTGGCGTCCGGCTCCTCGGAGGCCTGCGCCGGGATGCCGGCGGAAGCCTCCGACGCGGCGGACTCCGCGGCGGGCGCGGCCTTGCGGGTACGGCGTGCCTTGGGCTTCGCCTCGGCGCCCTCCGCCGTGTCCACGGCAGCGGCGGCAGCCGCGCCAGCGGTCTTGCGGGTGCGACGCGGCTTGGACTCGGCCGCCTCGGCCATGTCGTCCGCCGCCTTGGCCGCGGCCGCCTTGTGGGTACGGCGCGGCTTGGCCGCGACTCCCTCGGCGGGGTCGACGGCCGCTTCCACGGCCGCCGCGGTCTTCCGGGCGCGACGCGGTGTGGCCTGCGCGGCGTCCGAAGGCTCCGCGTTCTCCGCTGTCACCGCGGGCACGGCGGCCTTGCGGGTACGGCGACGGGGCGCGGGCTGCGCGTCCTCGGCCGTGTCCACGGCGGCCTCGGGCTCGGCTTTGGCTGCGGTCTTGCGGGCGCGCCGGGGCTTGGCCTCGGCACCCTCGGCGGTGTCCACGGCTGCTTCGGC
Organism: Streptomyces sp. NPDC003011; assembly: GCF_053591515.1. Classification (NCBI taxonomy): domain Bacteria; kingdom Bacillati; phylum Actinomycetota; class Actinomycetes; order Kitasatosporales; family Streptomycetaceae; genus Streptomyces; species Streptomyces sp. NPDC003011. The sequence continues at coordinate 53,704 of NZ_JBSFTY010000051.1, read as the reverse complement.
CGGCGCCGCGGTCTTGCGCGTACGGCGCGGCTTGGCCTCGGCAGGCTCCGGGTCCTGAGCCGCCTGCGCCGGGATCTCGGCGGTGACGGCCGCGACGGGCTCGGCGGCGGCCTTGCGCGTACGGCGACGCGGCGCGGCCTCCGGGACCTCGACGGTGTCGAGGGCGGCCTCGGCCTCGGCGGGAGCCGCCGCGGCCTTGCGGGTACGACGACGGGGCTTGGCCTCCGTGGCCTCCGGGGTGGCCTCGGCCGTGCCCTCGACGGCGGTCTCGGCGGGGGCCGCGGCCGTCGCCTTGCGGGTGCGGCGGCGCGGCGTGGTGACGGGAGCCTCGGGCTCCGACACGGTCGGCGTCTCCGACACGGTCGGCGTCTCCGACACGGTCGGCGCCTCCGACACCGGCGCCGCTTCCGCGACCGTCTCCGCGACCGTCTCGACGGTCACCGGCGCGGTCGGCTCGGACGGCGTGACCGCCGCCTCCGCGGACTTGCGGGTACGGCGCCGACGCGTCTTCGCGGGGGCCTCGGGGGAGTCCACGGCGGCAGCCGTGCCCTCGGCCGTCGTGACGGCGGTCTGCGCGGCTGCTTCGGGCGCCACGGCCTCGACAGCGGCGTCCGTCGTCGGCACGCCCTCGCCCTGCGCGCCACCGCGGGTACGGCGGCGACGACGCGGGGTGCGGGGCGCGGTGTCCTCCGACGAGACCGGCGTGACCGGCGTGACCGCCGAGCCGCTCTCCGCGGGCACGGTCACCTCGGCCGCCGCGGAGGGCGCCGTGGCGTCCGCCGGCGTCCCGCCGCGCGTACGGCGACGGCGACGCGGCGTACGCGCGGCACGCTCACTGTCGGCGGACCGGGACTCGTCCCGGCCACCTCGGTCACTGCGGCCGCCCCGGCTGTCCTGGCCCCCGCGGCCGCCCCGGTCACCGCGACCGCGCGCGCCGCGGCCGCCCGTCTCGCCCAGGTCCTCCACTTGCTCCGCGCCGAGCCCGGCACGCGTGCGCTCGGCGCGCGGCAGGACCCCCTTGGTGCCCGCGGGGATGTTGAGCTCCTCGAAGAGGTGCGGGGACGTGGAGTACGTCTCCGGCGGGTCGCTCAGGCCGAGGTCCAGCGCCTTGTTGATGAGCTGCCAGCGCGGGATGTCGTCCCAGTCGACGAGCGTGATCGCGATGCCCTTGGCGCCCGCGCGGCCGGTACGGCCGATGCGGTGCAGGTACGTCTTCTCGTCCTCGGGGGACTGGTAGTTGATGACGTGCGTGACGCCCTCGACGTCGATGCCGCGGGCGGCGACGTCGGTGCAGACGAGGACGTCGACCTTGCCGTTGCGGAACGCGCGCAGCGCCTGCTCGCGGGCGCCCTGGCCGAGGTCGCCGTGGACCGCGCCGGAGGCGAAGCCGCGCTGCTGGAGCTGGTCGGCGAGGTCCGCCGCCGTCCGCTTGGTGCGGCAGAAGACCATCACGAGACCGCGGCCGTCGGCCTGCAGTATCCGCGAGACCATCTCCGGCTTGTCCATGTTGTGCGCGCGGTAGACGAACTGCATGGTGTTGCGGACCGTCTGGCCCGCGTCGTCCGGCGAGGTGGCGCTGATGTGCGTGGGCTGCGACATGTAGCGGCGCGCGAGGCCGATGACCGCGCCCGGCATGGTCGCCGAGAACAGCATCGTCTGGCGGCGGGCCGGCAGCATGTTGATGATCTTCTCGACGTCGGGCAGGAAGCCCAGGTCGAGCATCTCGTCGGCCTCGTCGAGGACGAGCGCCTTGATGTGCTTGAGGTCGAGCTTCTTCTGGCCCGCCAGGTCCAGCAGACGGCCCGGGGTGCCGACGATCACGTCGACGCCCTTCTTGAGGGCCTCGACCTGGGGCTCGTACGCCCGGCCGCCGTAGATGGCCAGCACGCGGACGTTGCGCACCTTGCCCGCGGTCAGCAGGTCGTTGGTGACCTGCGTGCACAGCTCGCGCGTGGGGACGACGACGAGCGCCTGCGGGGCGTCGGTGAGGTCCTCGGGCTTGGCGCGGCCGGCCTCGACGTCGGCGGGTACGGTCACGCGCTCGAGGAGCGGGAGGCCGAAGCCCAGCGTCTTGCCGGTGCCGGTCTTGGCCTGGCCGATGACGTCGTTGCCCGAGAGGGCGACGGGAAGCGTCATCTCCTGGATGGGGAAGGGGGTCATGATGCCGACGGCCTCTAGTGCTTCGGCCGTCTCGGGGAGGATTCCGAGGTCTCGGAAAGTCGTAGTCAGGGTGCTGCCTCTTCTGTGTGGGCGGTGCGAGGCGAGCGCGGGGGTCGTCTGGGACCGTGCCGGGGACGTCGACTGCCTTACGGGCGAGCCGTATGACACGGGACCACTGCCGACGCTCTAGCGCTCGTACCGCTGAGGGTCCCCCTCCGGACTCCGTACGCACAGTGCGCCGTACGGACGAGGAGGGCTGTCGGGTCGGAGCCGATCGGGCCACCGACCGGGCATCCTCATTCGTGCGGCCCGTCGAGATACGTCAGAGTACTCAGCGGGCGCATTACCACCATACCCCGGAATCGCGCACATGTGATGGCCGATTTGGTCACGTAGTCGTCGTCACAGTGATTGACCAGCGACTTCCGGCGCACGGCGAGCGGGCTATTGTGCGCTTCATGACGACGCCTGACAACACCTCTGACGCCCCCGCAGACGCTGCCCCCGAGGTCACCGGAGTCGCCGCCCAGGACTGGGCCCGGGCCTCCGCGGAACCGCAGTACCGGGCCGCGGTCGTGGACCTGCTCGGCGCGCTCGCGTACGGGGAGCTGGCGGCCTTCGAGCGGCTCGCGGAGGACGCCAAGCTGGCGCCGACGCTGGCGGACAAGGCGGAGCTGGCGAAGATGGCGTCGGCCGAGTTCCACCACTACGAGAAGCTGCGCGACCGGCTCGCGGAGATCGGTGAGGAGCCGACCCTGGCGATGGAGCCGTTCGTCGCCGCGCTGGACGGCTTTCACAAGCAGACGGCGCCGTCGGACTGGCTGGAGGGCCTCGTCAAGGCGTACGTCGGGGACTCCATCGCCAGTGACTTCTACCGTGAGGTCGCCGCGCGCCTCGACTCGGACAGCCGGGAACTCGTCCTCGCCGTGCTCGACGACACCGGGCACGCCGGCTTCGCCGTGGAGAAGGTGCGCGCGGCGATCGACGCGGATCCGCGGGTCGGCGGACGGCTCGCCCTGTGGGCGCGACGGCTGATGGGCGAGGCCCTGTCGCAGTCCCAGCGGGTGGTCGCCGACCGGGACGCCCTGTCGACGATGCTTGTGGGCGGCGTCGCGGACGGCTTCGACCTCGCCGAGGTCGGCCGCATGTTCTCCCGCATCACCGAGGCGCACACCAAGCGGATGGCGGCGCTGGGGCTGGCGGCGTAGGCGTATCGGTCGGGAGCGGCGGCGCCGGCCTGGCCGGCTGGTTCCGGCCTTCCGCGTACGGATCGCGGCCCCGGCTCTTCGGCCCGTCCCACGGCCGCGGTCCGTCGCGCGTCGTCCCGGTCCCTCAGGGGTGCCGCGATCGGCGGTGGGTCAGGCGGTCGCCGACCGGCGGCGGAGTCTTCCCGCCGGGCGCAGCAGCAGCGAGAGCGACGCCGCGGAGACGATCACCGCGCCGACGAAGGGCAGTGCCACACCCCCGGCGTCCAGCGCGCTGTGCGTGACGAAGGCGCCGAACAGGGCCCCGGCGACACCGGTCGCGAGCACCAGGGAGCGGGTGGGCAGGCGGTGTGACAGCCGGTGGATCGCCGTCCCCGCCAGCACGAGACCGAGCAGAGCGGAGCCGAGCGTTTCCAGCAACATCATGGGGTCCCTCCCAGACGGCCACACTGCGCGTTCACGGTCCTAGCCCGTCTTACCCGTGACCTGCGGAATGCAATCCTCCCCTGTGCGCGGCGTGTGCTCCATATGTGGGCTCCATATGTGGGGAGAGACCGCGAGGGGCCCGGCGACACACGGTCGCCGGGCCCCTCGCGTCGCGCGCACGCGCGAATGAGACTCGCGTATGACTACAGCGCGCCGAAGCCCACCTTGCGCGGGGCCGGCTCACCGAGCTCGACGTAGGCGAGACGGTCGGCCGGCACGAGGACCTTGCGGCCGTGCTCGTCCACGAGGCTCAGCAGCTGAGACTTGCCCGCCAGCGCCTCGGACACCGCCCGCTCGACCTCCTCGGCACTCTGACCGCTCTCCAGAACGATCTCGCGGGGCGCGTGCTGCACGCCGATCTTGACCTCCACGGCTATGTCCCTCCGACGGTCAGTGAAGTGCGCGACCTTCCGCGCCGTACCAGCACACATTAGCCCGGTGAGGGGACGTACATGCTCCGCCCGAGAACGCCAGGAGCGAACATCGGGCGGGAACAGACGCCTCCCACGCGTGTGCGCGGGTCAGTGGTGGTCGTGGTGGTCGGTGCCGTGCAACGGGAAGCCGGCGATGCCCCGCCAGGCCAGGGACGTCAGCAGCTGGACGGCCTGGTCGCGCGGCACACTGCGGTCGCTGTGCAGCCAGGACCGGGCCACCACCTGCGCGAGACCGCCCAGGCCCGACGCCAGCAGCATCGACTCCGCGCGCGAGAGACCGGTGTCCTCGGCGATCACGTCGCAGATCGCCTCGGCGCACTCGTTCGTGACCTTGTCGACGCGCTCGCGCACCGCGGGCTCGTTCGTCAGATCCGACTCGAAGACCAGGCGGAAGGCGCCGCCGTCGTCCTCGACGTACGCGAAATAGGCGTCCATGGTCGCCCGGACGCGCTGCTTGTTGTCGGTGGTCGACGCGAGCGCGTTGCGTACGGACTGGATCAGCGACTCGCAGTGCTGGTCCAGCAGTGCGAGGTACAGGTCGAGCTTGCCCGGGAAGTGCTGGTAGAGCACCGGCTTGCTGACACCGGCCCGCTCGGCGATGTCGTCCATCGCCGCGGCGTGGTAGCCCTGCGCCACGAAGACCTCCTGGGCGGCGCCCAGCAGCTGGTTCCGTCGGGCACGGCGCGGCAGGCGCGTACCTCGCGGGCGTGCTGCCTCTGTCTGCTCGATGGCTGTCACGCCGCCTCCCAAAGTCGTCCACTCGCGGTGTGCGCCGCGCGGCCATCGTACTTTTCGGTAACCGTGGTGTGCGCGCTGAGAGCGCACAATTTCACAGACCGGACGGTGGTGAAAGCGGCACAGAAGGTTTCAAGACGGTGCCTACCGGGCATCAGGGGCGCCACCGCTGTTCAGCAGTGGTCCATCCCGCATGTCACCGGTGGTCGTCTCACCGGTAGTCGTCCTCGTCGAGGGAGACGACACGGGCCTGCTCGACGAGATCCGCCTCGCTGCCGCGGTCCGGGTCGACGCCGGTCAGCGGATCGTCGCGGTCCGGCGCGAGCTCCGCGCTCTGCTCGGCCGCGTCGGCCTCGGGGGCCTCGACGGCGAACTCCTCGTCCTTCTCGGTGTCCTCGTGCACGAAGGTCTCGGGGTCACTGGGGTCAACGGTCATGTCGGGCTCCCTTCCTAGTACGTCCCTGAGTGCAACAGGGGGCCACATGCGGGTGCCCTGCGTTCGAGCCTAGGAGACACACGATCTGGACGCCATCGATCCGGGCACCCGTCTGTGATGGCGAACACATGAACCAGTGCGTGATCGTCTCGTAACATTGCCGCATGCCTTCGACCGAGCTGCCGTTCGTGCCGCCCGCCAACGTGCTCCCCAAAGTGGCGCCCGTCAGGGTCGCGGACGGTGAGCGTCTGAGGTCGGCCGGGCTGCCGGGGATCACGCTGACGGTCCGTTCGCGACCGCCGGCGCGAGAGGGCCTGCCGCCCGCGCTGTACGTCCACGGCCTGGGCGGTTCCTCGCAGAACTGGTCCGCGCTGATGCTGGAGTTGGAGGACGCCGTCGACGGCGAGGCCGTCGATCTGCCGGGTTTCGGGGACTCCCCGCCGCCGGACGACGGCGACTACTCCCTCACCGGGCACGCGCGCGCGGTCATCCGTTACCTCGACGCCTCCGGGCGCGGTCCCGTGCATCTCTTCGGCAATTCCCTCGGCGGCGCGGTCGCCACGCGCGTGGCCGCGGCGCGGCCCGATCTCGTCCGCACGCTCACGCTCGTCTCGCCCGCGCTGCCGGAGATCCGCGTCCAGCGCACCGCCGTGCCGACCGGGCTGCTGGCGCTGCCCGGCGTGGCCGGCCTCTTCACCCGGTTCACCAAGGAGTGGACGGCTGAGCAGCGGGTCCGCGGCGTCACGGCGCTGTGCTACGGCGACCCCGGCCGGGTGACGCCCGAGGGGTTCCGGCACGCGGTGGAGGAGATGGAACGGCGGCTTCGACTGCCGTACTTCTGGGACGCGTTGACGCGCTCCGCGCGCGGGCTGGTGAACGCGTACACCCTGGGCGGCCAGCACGCGCTGTGGCGCCAGGCCGAACGTGTTCTCGCCCCGACGCTCCTCGTCTATGGTGGCCGGGACCAACTAGTGGGCTTCCGCATGGCCCAGCGGGCGGCCCGGACTTTCCGCGACTCCCGCCTGCTCACCCTGCCGGAGGCCGGGCACGTGGCGATGATGGAGTACCCGGAGACGGTGGCGATGGCGTTCCGTGACCTCCTCCTGGAGACGGAGGCCCCCCGTGGGGGAGCGGCCGTCTTCGACGGCGAGGCGCACGCGTCCGACGGCGGGGCCGGTGGCTCCGGTGAGGGAGCGGGTGTCCCCGGCGGGGGATCCGAGATGACGAGTACCACCGGATCGGGGAGCTGAGGCGGGACGTGGGACGCCACAGTCGACGTGGACCTGCCCCCAAGAGTGCTCCCAAGGGCGACAGCAAGGACAAGGACAACGGCACGCAGGTGGCGGGCGGCCGGAGCCGGCTTCCGGTTCCGCCGCCCGCCCGACGCGGGCAGCAGGCGCCGCCGGCGGGCGGGCCGGGCTACGGGACGCCCCCTCAGGGGACTGAGGGGTTCGCCGACGGCACGCCCGCGCGCGGGGTGCCACGTTTCCCGGACGGCACCCCCGCGCGCGGGGTGCCGCGTCTGCCGGACGGCACGCCGGCCCGTGGCGTGCCGCGCCTCCCCGACGGCACGCCCCCGCACGGCAGCCCCCAGCTCTCCGACGGCCCGCCCGACCGCGGCGTGCCCCAGGTTCGTGGCGGGCACCCCGAGCAGCGGGAACGCGGCGGCGGCTGGGGCGAGTCGAACGGACGGCCCGGCGCCGGGCGCGGCGGTTCCGGGGCGGGCCCCGTGATACCGCGGCAGCGGTCGGCACCGCAGGCGCGCCCACGCCAGGACTACCTCGACGCCTTCGAGGCCGACGACGACGTCTTCGCGTCCCGTACGCCCGCCTCCGGGCCCCGTCCGCCCGCGGCGGGACTCCGCACGCCCGCGTCCGGAGCCGGCACGGCCTCCGCGCCGCCCCGCGTCCAGAGCGCCGCGCACCTTCAGACCGTCGCGCACCTTTCCGGTCCGCACGCGCCGGCCACCGCGTGGCCCGACGGAGCGGGTCTCGACGGCGGTGACGACGACGCGCCGCCGACGGGTGAGCCCGCGACGGCCAACGGCGGCAAGGGGCGGACGTTCACCGGTATCGCGGCGGCCGCCGTCACCACCGTGCTGGCCATCGTCGTGGCCGGCCAGGTCGCCGACCGGCGGGACGGCAGCGACGTACGGACCCAGAGCGCCGCCGACCAGGCGCGGGACGCCCGCGACTCGGCCTCGCGGCTCGGCGAGCGGCCGACGCCGTCCGGATCGGCCTCGGCGGCACCGCTGACGTACGAGCAGAAGATGGACAGGACGTACCCGCTCAGCGCCACCCTCGACGGCTCGGGGAAGTTCGACGCGGTCACCGGCGTGGACAAGGCACCCGGCCCGGGGCAGAAGTACACCTACCGCGTGGACGTGGAGCAGGGGCTCGGGCTCGACGGCGAGCTCTTCGCGCAGGCCGTCCACAAGACGCTGAACGACGACCGGAGCTGGGCCCACAACGGGGCCAGTGCCTTCGAGCGGGTGTACTCCGGCCGGACCGACTTCGTGATCACGCTCGCCAGCCCCGGCACGACGGCCGAGTGGTGTGCCAAGTCCGGTCTGGACACCACCGTGGACAACGTGTCGTGCGACTCGGCCGCCACCGAACGCGTGATGATCAACGCGTATCGATGGGCGCAGGGGTCGACGACCTACGGTGATGCGATCCATGCCTACCGGCAGATGTTGATCAATCATGAAGTCGGCCACCGCCTCGGCCACGGCCACGTCACCTGCGACAAGGACGGCGAACTCGCGCCGGTCATGCAGCAGCAGACCAAGTTCCTCGACCACGACGGAATCCGGTGCAAGGCCAACCCCTGGCCGTATCCCGGGAGTTGAGGGGCAGGCCCTGACCTCGCGTTGACATGCGCAGAAAAGTCGTCCATATTGCTGCGCATGTCGTCCCGCCATGTCTCCGTCCGCGCCGCCATCGAGCTGGCGCTGATCGGCGTGACCTCGCTCTGCGTGGCCGACATCCTCTGTAGCTGACGCCCGCCCCTGGCGCACGCGTCGCGAACTCCTTCCCCCTCCGTGGCACACTCACGGTGTTTCCGTTTTCCGGCGACCTGACGCCCGGGCAGACGTCTGTCCCGTTCTGTCTCACTCCTCGTCTCACTGTCTCGTGATCCGGGACACATTCTTCGAGAGGTCGTCTCCGATGCGTCCACCGTCCGTACACAGAGCCCGCGCGGCAGCCGTTCTGCTCAGCCTGGTGGTGGCAGCGGGCGCCACCGCCTGCGGGCCCGAGGACAACGATGCCAAGGTCTCCGGCGGGGGCGACGCGACGCCCCGCAAGGGCGGCACCCTCACGGTCCTGAATTCCAGCCCGCAGGAGGACTTCGACCCGGCCCGCCTGTACACCTCGGGCGGCGGCAACGTCCCCTCCCTCGTGTTCCGCACGCTCACCACCCGCAACCGCGAGGACGGCGCGGCCGGTGCCGAGGTCGTCCCGGACCTCGCCACCGACACCGGGCGCCCCAACAAGGACGCGACCGTCTGGACGTACACCCTGAAGAAGGGGCTGAAGTACGAGGACGGCACCCCGATCACCTCGGCCGACATCAAGTACGGCATCGAGCGTTCCTTCGCCCCCGAGCTGTCCGGCGGCGCCCCGTACCTCAGGGACTGGCTGGTCGACGCGGCCGACTACCAGGGGCCCTACAAGGACAAGAAGGGGCTCTCGGCGATCGGGACGCCGGACGAGCGGACCATCGTCTTCCACCTGAACAAGCCCGAGGGCGAGTTCCCGTACCTGGCCACACAAACGCAGTTCACGCCCGTCCCGAAGAGCAAGGACACGGGGACGGCGTACGAGAAGCACCCGCTCTCGTCCGGCCCGTACAAGGTCGTCAGGAACGAGAACGACGGTGAACACCTCGTCCTGGAACGCAACACGTACTGGTCCGCCTCGACGGACGCCGAACGCAAGGCGTACCCGGACACGATCGACGTACGGTCCGGACTCGACTCGTCCGTGATCAACCAGCGGCTGTCGGCGTCCCAGGGCGCGGACGCGGCGGCGGTGACCACGGACACCAACCTCGGTCCGGCCGAGCTCGCCAAGGTGACGGGGGACAAGGAACTGGCCGCGCGCGTCGGCACCGGCCGCTTCGGCTACACGAACTACCTCGCGTTCAACCCGACGGTGAAGCCGTTCGACGACGTCAAGGTGCGGCAGGCGATCTCGTACGCCATCGACCGGTCGTCCGTGATCAACGCGGCCGGCGGCTCCGCGCTCGCCGAGCCCGCCACCACCTTCCTGCCGGACCAGAAGTCCTTCGGCCACACGCCGTACGACCTGTTCCCGGCGGGCAGGACCGGCAACCCGGCGAAGGCGAGGGAACTGCTCGCGGAGGCCGGGTACGCGAACGGGCTCACCGTCACCCTGACCCACTCCAACAGCAAAGACTTCGAGACCAGCCCGGAGATCGCGACCGCGGTCCAGGACGCGCTCAAGCAGGCCGGCATCACCGTCGAGCTCCAGGGCCTGGAGGAGAACGACTACTCCGACAAGATCCACGACGTGAAGACCGAACCAGGCCTCTTCCTCGCCCACTGGGGTGCGGACTGGCCTTCGGGCGGTCCCTTCCTCGCTCCGATCTTCGATGGCCGGCAGATCGTCGAGGACGGCGCGAACTTCAACACCGGCTTCCTCAATGACAAGTCGGTCAATGCCGAGATTGACGCGATCAACAAGTTGACCGATCTTGACGCTGCCGCCGAGCGGTGGGGCGCACTGGACAAGAAGATCGGTGAGCGGGCGCTGACCGTGCCGCTGTTCCACCCCGTCTACAAGCGGCTGTACGGCGAGGACGTCAAGAGCATCGTGATCAGCGACTGGACCGGTGTGCTGGACATCTCGCAGGTCGCGGTCAAGTAGCGCCATGAGCGAGGCACTTGTCGCCTCCCAGATCCCCGGGGCGGACATCGCCGCCCCGGGGGTCTTCGGGGCCCGTCAGTTCTGGCGGCGGCTGCGGGCGCAGCGCGCCGCCCTCGTCGCGGCGGTCGTCGTCGCGCTGCTCGTCCTGGTCGCGCTCGCCGCGCCGCTGCTCACCGCGATCGAGGGCCAGGACCCGACCACCTACCACCCCTCCCTGGTCGACTCGGCGCGTGGCGGCGTGCCCGTCGGGTCCTTCGGGGGGATCAGCGGTGACCACTGGCTCGGCGTCGAACCGCAGACCGGGCGCGACCTGTTCGCGCGGCTCGTCCACGGTGCCCGGGTCTCCCTGGGTGTCGCGCTGGCGGCGACCGTCGTCCAGGTCGCCATCGGTGTCGTCGTGGGCGTCGCCGCGGCGCTCGGGAGTCGATGGGTTGATCAACTGTTGAGCCGGATCACCGACATCATCGTCGCCATGCCATTGATGATCATGTCGTTGGCGCTGCTCGCGATCGTCCCGTCGAGCTTCCCCCGACCCGTACTGGTCGCCCTCGTCATCGGGCTGATCGCATGGGGCAACATCGCCAAGATCGTGCGCGCGCAGACGCTCACCCTCAAGGGGCTCGACTACGTCGCCGCCGCCCGGCTCAGCGGCTGGGGCACCTGGCGGATCGCCCGCCGGGAGCTGCTGCCGGGCCTGGCCGCACCGGTCATCACGTACTCCGCGCTCCTGGTCCCGGCGAACATCTCCGTCGAGGCGGCCCTGTCCTTCCTCGGCGTCGGCGTGAAGCCGCCGACGCCCTCCTGGGGCCAGATGCTCACCGCCGCCGACATCTGGTACCAGGCGGCCCCGCAGTACCTGCTGCTGCCCGCGGGCGCGCTGTTCGTGACCGTCCTCGCGCTGACCGTCCTCGGCGACGGCGTCCGCACCGCCCTGGACCCGCGCGCGGCCTCGCGTCTACGGGTCGGCACGGGCCGCAGACAGCAGACCAGGGCGGACCAGGGAGGCACCCGGTGAACGGCTTCGGCGGCTTTCTCCTGCGCCGGCTCATCGGCACCGCGATCACCCTGCTGGCCATCTCGGTGATCGTCTACGTCGTCTTCTACGTCACCCCCGGCAACGTCGCCCAGATCACCTGCGGCCCCCGCTGCTCGCCCGCCCAGGTGCAGCAGGTCGCCGAGCAGCTGCACCTCGACGACCCGCTGTACGTGCGCTACGGGCACTTCCTCCAGGGCCTCGTCGCCGGCCAGGACCACTCGACGGGAACGTCGGTCCAGCACTGCCCGGCGCCCTGCCTGGGGCTGTCGTACCAGAGCGACCAGCAGGTCACCCGGCTGATCCTGGCGAAGCTGCCGGTCAGCCTGTCGCTGGTGTGCGGTGCGATGGTGCTGTGGCTGGCGCTCGGCGTCGGCACCGGCGTCCTCTCGGCCTGGCGGCGCGGCCGGATCTCCGAGCGGGTGCTGACCGGTATCACGCTCGCGGGCGTGGCCACCCCCGTCTTCGTCATCGGCCTGGTCCTCATGATCGTCGTCTGCGGCGAACTGGAGCTGCTGCCCTTCCCGCAGTACGTCGACCTCACCGACGACCCCGAACAGTGGGCCTGGAACCTGCTGCTGCCGTGGCTCTCGCTCGCCCTCATCGAGGCCGCCGCGTTCGCCCGGCTGACCAGGGCGTCGATGCTTGAGACGCTCGCCGAGGACCACATCCGGACCTTCCGGGCGTACGGCGTCGGCGAGCGGTCGGTCATCGGGCGGCACGCGCTGCGCGGGGCGTTCGCGCCGGTCATCGCCCTCAACGCGAACAACGTCGGCTCGGCCGTCGGTGGCGCGGTTCTCACCGAGACCCTCTTCGGCCTGCCCGGCATCGGACAGGAACTGGTCCATGCCGTCAACGTCGTCGACCTTCCCGTGGTCGTCGGCATGGTCCTGGTCATCGGCTTCTTCGTGGTCGTCGCCAACGCCGTCGCGGACGTGCTGTACGCGGTGGCCGACCGACGGGTGGTACTGACATGAGCGAGCTCGGCGTGAGTGGTGTGGGCGTGAATGGCGTGGGCGTGAGTGGTGGGGGCGTGAATGGCGCGGGCGGGAACGACGTCGGCGTGAACGACGCGGGTGCGGGCGGCTCCCGGGAGGCCTCTCCTCGCGGCCTCGTCGAGGTGACCGACCTCCGCGTCGCGTTCGGCGAGCTGCGCGCCGTGGACGGCATCTCCTTCCGCCTGGAGCAGGGCGCCGCCCTCGCCCTGGTCGGCGAGTCCGGCTCCGGCAAATCCACGGTCGCCTCCGCCCTGCTGGGACTGCACCGCGGCACCGGCGCGCGCGTCGGCGGCTCGGTCGAGGTCGCCGGCACCGACGTGCAGCAGGCGTCGGACGACGAACTGCGGCACCTGCGGGGCGCGAAGGCCGCGATGGTCTTCCAGGACCCGCTGTCCTCGCTCGACCCGTACTACGCGATCGGGGACCAGATCGCCGAGGTGTACCGCGTCCACACGCGTGCGTCACGGCGAGCGGCACGCGCGCGTGCGGTGGACGTACTGGACCGGGTGGGCATCGCGGACGCACGGCGCCGGTCCCGCTCGCGCCCGCACGAGTTCAGCGGTGGCATGCGGCAGCGCGCCCTGATCGCCATGGCGCTGGCCTGCGCCCCCGATCTGCTGATCGCCGACGAGCCGACCACCGCGCTCGACGTCACCGTCCAGGCCCAGATCCTCGATCTGCTGCACACGCTGCGCGAGGAGAGCGGCATGGGGCTGCTGCTGGTCACGCACGACGTGGGCGTCGCCGCCGAGAGCGCCGACGAGGTGCTGGTGATGCGCCATGGGCGGGCGGTCGAGCACGGACCGGCCGGCGCGGTCCTCGGGTCGCCCGCCCAGCCGTACACCCGTGACCTGCTGGCGGCCGTCCCGCGGGTGGACGCACGGCGCGCCCCCTGCGAGGCGTCCGGCGAGGTGGTGATCGAGGCGACCGGCCTCCGGCGCGAGTTCGGGCGCGGGAAGCGGACGTTCGCCGCCGTGGACGACGTGTCGCTGACCGTCCGCCGCGGCGAGACCCTCGGCATCGTGGGCGAGAGCGGCAGCGGCAAGACGACCCTGGGCCGCATGCTCGTCGGACTCCTGGAGCCGACGGCGGGGGAGGTGCGGTACGAGGGGCACGCGCGCGTGGGTGTGCGTCCGGCCGTGCAGATGGTCTTCCAGGATCCCGTCTCCTCCCTCAACCCGCGCCGCAGCGTGGGCGAGTCGATCGCCGACCCGCTGCGGGCGCGCGGCACGGGGGCATCCCCGCTCGAACGACACCGGGAGCGGGGGAGGGACGAGGACCGCATCCGGGGGCGCGTACGGGAGCTGCTGGAGCGCGTGGGGCTCGAAGCGGCGCACTACGACCGGTACCCGCACGAGTTCAGCGGCGGACAGCGCCAGCGTGTGGGCATCGCGCGGGCGCTCGCGGCCGACCCGCGCGTCATCGTCTGCGACGAGCCGGTGTCCGCGCTGGACGTCACCACCCAGGCCCAGGTGGTCGCCCTGCTCGGCGAGTTGCAGCGCGAACTCGGGCTGGCCCTCGTCTTCGTCGCGCACGATCTCGCCGTCGTACGCCAGGTCAGCGACCGGATCGCGGTGATGCGGCAGGGCCGGATCGTCGAGTCCGGCCCGGCCGACGAGGTGTACGGAGCCCCGCGCAACCCGTACACCAGGCAGCTCCTGGCCGCCGTACCGGCACTCGACCCCGAGGTCGCGGCGCGGCGCAGGGCGGCCCGACGGGCGCTCACCGTGACGTGAGAGCGGCACGCCGACTGTGACCATCCGTAGGTGCATGATCTCTTAGCGCGACAGAACGCGCTCCGCACGCGAAAGTTACGACCGTTCACCCCTTTTGGTGGCGTGATGGACAACCGTCCGTCGCGCCACCGCCTTGTCCGCATACGTTCGTCCCGCTGCGAGCCGCCGAGTCAAGGGCGGCTCCCCATAAGGGAGATCGGGGGTGCACTCGTGCGCATCGGACTGCTTACGGAGGGTGGCTATCCGTATGTGAGCGGTGACGCCAGGCTCTGGTGCGACCGGCTCGTGCGCGGGCTCGAGCAGCACGAGTTCGACATCTACGCGCTCAGCCGCAGCGAGCGCCAGGAGGACGAGGGCTGGGTCCCGCTGCCGCCCCAGGTCAGCAGAGTGCGCACGGCCCCGCTCTGGTCGGCCGACGACGACATCTGGAGAAACGCCCCGACGAGCCTCCTGGGCAGAGTGGCGGCGGGCGGCGGGTGGGCTCATGGGCGGCGCGCGCGCCGGCGGTTCGCCGAGTCGTACGGCGAGCTCGCGGCCGTGCTCTGTACAGGGAGCGGCGGCACGGATCCCGGCACGGACCTCGGCACGGATGCCGCCCAGGAGCCGTCGGCGACTGAGGCGGACCGTTTCGCCAGCGCGCTGTACGGGCTTGCCGACCTTGCCCGCGACGAAGGGGGGCTGGTGGCCGCCCTCCGCTCCGAGACCGCCGTACGCGCCCTCGAACGCGCCTGTCGTGCGCCCGGCGCCCCGAGCGCGGCGCGGGAGGCGCGCGTACCCGATCTGCTCGCCGTCGCCGCGCACCTGGAGCGTGCCCTGCGCCCCCTCTCCCTCGACTGGTACGAGGACGCGGGCCTCGGCTCCGTCGATCTGTGCCACGCGGCATCCGGCGGCCCGGCGGCCCTGCCCGGGCTGCTCGCGCACCACTTCTTCGATGTACCCCTGCTGGTGACCGAGTACGGCGTACGGCTGCGCACCCACTACCTGACCGCCACGCAGGCTCCGCCCGCGGTGCGGGCCCTGCTCACCGCCTTCCACGGCAGGCTCGCCGCCGAGACGTACGGCCGGGCCGCGATCGTCACGCCCGGCAACGCGCACGCCCGCCGCTGGCAGGAGCGCTGCGGCGCCGACCGCGCCAAGATCCGCACGGTCTACCCGGGCATGGACGCCTCTCCCTTCGCGGAGGTCGGCGAGTCCCCGGAGTGCGCGGACCCCGACACCCTCGTCTGGGTCGGACGGGTGGAGCCGGCCAAGGACCTGGTGTCGTTGCTGCACGCCTTCGCCGAGATCCGCAAGGAGGAGCCCAAGTCCCGGCTGCGGATCGTCGGCGCTCCCTCCGGTCCCGAGGGTGCCGCCTACCTCGGTCACTGCAAGGCCCTGGCGGCGCAGCTCTTCCCCGACGAGGCCGACGGTCCGCACGCCGTCGGCGACAATCCGGTGTCCTTCGAGGAGCGGGGCGGTCCGGACCTGCCGACCCTCGCCGACGTCTACGCCGCCGGCGCCGTGACCGTCCTGTCCAGCGTCGTCGAGGGCTTCCCGGCCGGACTGGTCGAGGCCATGCTCTGCGGCCGCGCGACGGTGTCCACGGACGTCGGCGCGGTCGTGGAGGTGATCGGCGGCACCGGGCTCGTCGTGCCCCCGCGCAATCCGCGGGCGCTCGCCGAGGCCTGTGTGGCGCTGTTGCGCGACCCCGGGCGCCGTGCGCGACTCGGCGCCGCGGCACGCGCCCGAGCGCTCGAACTGTTCACCGTCGAGCAGAACGTCACGGCATTTCACGGCATTTACCTGGACATCGTCTCGCGCACTCCCGTCCGGCGGGTCGTCCTCGACGAGGACGGCGAACCCCTGCCGTTCGCCGCCCCGGCCGAGTCCCGCGTACCGGGCAGATGGACCGAACGCGGCGCCCGCGTCGGCGCCCGCGGCGGACCCGGCTGGGCGGCGGGACCGCCGGTGCGGGCCACGCCACAGGTCCCCGCGACACAGGTCCCCGCGACACAGGTCCCCGCGACACAGGTCCCCGCCACACAGGTCCCCGCGACGGAGGGAGCGTGATGAGCGGGCTGGGCGAACTGGACCGCTCCGGAACCCCGAGCGGCGCCGGACCAGAGGGCACGCGATCGGAGGAGTGGCTCACGACGGAGCGGGACGGAGGGGAACGGGAACCGGTCGACGCCGGTCCCGACGCCGACACTGACGCCCTGACCGGCCCCGATGCCGGCTCGGACACCGACCCTGGCGCCGTCTCAGACACCGGCTCCGGCGCCCTCCGCGACGCGGGCGATCCGGACACCCGACGGGACGCCGGCGACAGCGGCGCACTCCGTGACGCAGCCGCCAGGCGTGACGTCGGCGACACCGACAGCACGGGTGCCGTCGAGGCGGCGGCAGCCCATCGGCCCGCCCCCGTCCGCCGAGCCGGTGCCGACCCGGTGAAGGCTCTGATGCACCGCCACCACGACCTGTGCGAACGGGCGGTGGACCCCCTGGAGATCGCGGCGGGCCTGGAGGCCCACGGCGTCACCGACCGCACCGCGGCCCGCTTCCGCCACCGTGACGTCTTCTCCCTCGCCGAGGAGATGTACGCCCGGGTCCCCCGCGACGGCGAAACCCCTCCGCGCCCCGCCCCGCGGGACATCCCCCGGACCCGCGCCGACTGGGTCCTGCTCACCCTCCTGCCCGGCGCCCTGTGCACGGCCACCGTGGCCGGCCTGCACGTCACCCACGGACAAGCCCGCCTGGCCGTCGCCGCCGCCGGCGTTCTCGGCGTGGCCCTGGGCGTACGCGCGGCACTCATCCGTGGCCCGCTCGCCACCAGAACCCGCACGCACCCGAACGGCACCGGCACCTGGACCTCCTGGCTCCTCGCTTACGCCCTCCTCGGCGACGGCCTGCTCGCCGCGGCCCTGGCCGGCGGCCCCGATGCCCTCCCCGACGGCACCGCGAACGCGCCCTGGCCCCTCGTCACCGCCCCCGTCCTGGCCCTCGCCTGGGCCTGCGCACCCGCTGCCTGGAGCGCTCACCTGCTCGCGGTCCGCGCCCGCCGCAAACTGACGGCCAGCCGACGCCTGGAGGACTTCGCCGCCTCCGTACGTCCCCTGCTGCTGGGCACGTTCGCCCTGTTCGGCGGTGCTCTCTGCGTCCTCCTGGCCGTATCAGGATCCGTCCTCGGCGAAGCACCTCCCTACGCTCAGACCGCCACCCTCGGCGCCCTCCTGCTCCTCGCCCGCCTCCTCACCGTCCATGGCTTCACCCACGCCCCGAGGGTCGTCCTCATCGCCACCGCCGCAGCCCAGGCGGTGGCTCTGGCCACGGTCTTCGCGGCCCGCCTGCCCGGCTGCGAGCTCCTCTCCACCCCCGTCCGGGCCGTCACCGACACCTGGGGCCCGGGCGGCATCCAGACCCTGGTCTGCGGCATGGGCGCCCTGACTCTCCTGATCCACGCGACCCGCACGCTGACGCGGGCCTCGGCTCATGCCCGGCCGGGCGAACCGAGGTGACCGCCCCAGCACAGGACGCCCCGTGCCGGCTGCCGCCGAACCCCGCTCCAGCGGTGGGCGAACCCGCCGTATGCGCATCCCCGCGCACTGACCGCCACAGGCTCCCGCACCGCCCCCTCCCGAAGGAGACCACCACATGATCACCTCCCGACCCGACGCCTCGGCTCCGGGAGCCGCCCGATGAGAGTCCTGCTGATCGGAGCCAACGGCTACCTCGGCCGCTACGTCGCCGACCGTCTGCTCGCCGACCCGGCCGTCCAGCTCACCGCTCTCGGCCGCGGCGACGACGCCGACGTCCGCTTCGACCTCGCGTCCGGCAGCCCCGGTGCCCTCACCCGCTTCTTCGACGCGGTCCACCCCGGCGTCGTCATCAACTGCGCCGGCGCCACCCGCGGCGGCGCCCGTGACCTCACCCGCCACAACACCGTCGCCGTCGCCACCGTCTGCGAGGCCCTGCGGCGCAGCGGCTGCGGCGCCCGCCTCGTGCAGATCGGCTGCGGCGCCGAGTACGGCCCCAGCCAGCCCGGCTCCTCCACCGCCGAGGACGCCGTCCCGCGCCCCGGCGGCCCGTACGGCGTCAGCAAACTCGCCGCCACCGAGCTCGTCCTCGGCTCCGGCCTGGACGCCGTGGTCCTTCGCGTGTTCTCACCGGCCGGCCCCGGCACCCCCGCAGGGTCCCCGCTCGGCCGCCTGGCCGAGGCCATGCGCCGCGCCATGCAGTCCGGTGACGGCGAACTCAAACTGGGCGGCCTCGGCGCCCAGCGCGACTTCGTCGACGTACGTGACGTGGCCCGCGCCGTGCACGCGGCCTCGCTCTCCGCCGCGCAGGGCGTCATCAACATCGGGTCGGGCCGCGCCGTCCGGCTCCGCGACGCCGCCGCGGTCCTCGCCCGCGTCGCCGGATACGCCGGTGCCCTCCACGAACTCGACGGTCCTCCCGGCCCCCACCTCAGGGCGACCATCGGCCACCCCCGCACCGAGGCGGAGCACGCGGCCCCGGTCGCGTACCCGTACCCGGACGGCTGCGGCAACTGGCAGCAGGCCGACGTGCGCACCGCCCGCGACCGGCTCGGCTGGCGCCCGCGGATCAACCTGGAGGAGTCCCTGGCCGACATCTGGATGGAGGCGGCATGCCGCATCTGACCAGTGCCGCCCCCGGCACGGCCGACACCGGCCTGCGCACCGGCTTCGGCATCCCGGGCCTCGCCCACCCCCTCGTCGCGCCGGCCGAGTGGGGCGAGCTCACCCGCCCCGGCACACCGCTGCACTGGGTCGTCCTCAACGTCTCGGGCAACGGCCCCGGCTTCCGCCCCGACCCGCACTGCCTGGAGGCGGCTGGCCGCCTGCGCAACGCGGGTGTCCGGGTCCTCGGCCGTCTCGACGCCGCCTACGGCGCCCGCGCCCAGGGGGAGATGTTCTCCGACGCCCAGCGCTACATCGACTGGTACCGGGCGGACGGCTTCCTGCTGGACCGCTGCCCCACCGACCGCGCCGCACTCCCCGAGGTCCGTCGTACGGTCACCACGCTCCGCGCGCTGCGGGACGGGGCCCACATCGTCCTCGGCCACGGCACCCACCCGTACCCCGGCTACGCCGAGAACGCCGACCAGTTGGTCACCTTCGCCGGCCCGTGGAGCGACTACCGCTGGTCGCAGGTCGCCGAGTGGACCGCCGACTACCCGCCCGGGTGCTTCTGCCACTTCGTGCACGGCGTGCCGCGCGGCCACCTCGACGAGGCGCTGCGCATCGCCCGCTGGCAGGGCGCCGCGACCATCTACTTCACCGATCGCACCGATCGCACCGATCGCACCGATCGCACCGATCGCACCGATCGCACGGACCGCCGCGGCCGCAGCGACCCCTGGGAGACCATGCCCGGCTACTGGGACGACATCGTCTCGCGTATCGGAACGGGTGTCTCGGAATGAAAAAGGCCATGGCACTGTTACGGGGAGAACTACTGTAGTGATTGACCGACCAACGGAGTCCCCGTGTCGCTGCCACCCCTGGTCGAGCCGGCCGCCGAGCTCACCGTAGACGAGGTTCGCAGGTACTCCCGCCACCTGATCATCCCCGACGTCGGGATGGACGGGCAGAAGCGGCTGAAGAACGCCAAGGTGCTCTGTGTGGGCGCCGGCGGCCTGGGCTCGCCGGCGTTGATGTACCTGGCCGCGGCGGGCGTCGGCACGCTCGGCATCGTGGAGTTCGACGAGGTCGACGAGTCGAACCTGCAGCGCCAGATCATCCACAGCCAGGCCGACATCGGCCGTTCCAAGGCCGTGTCCGCGCGCGACTCCGTCCTCGGCATCAACCCGTACGTGAACGTTGTCCTTCACGAGGAGCGGCTGGAAGCCGACAACGTGATGGACATCTTCAGCCAGTACGACCTGATCGTCGACGGCACGGACAACTTCGCCACCCGCTACCTGGTCAACGACGCCTGCGTGCTGCTGAACAAGCCGTACGTGTGGGGCTCGATCTACCGCTTCGACGGCCAGGCCTCCGTCTTCTGGTCCGAGCACGGACCCTGCTACCGCTGCCTCTACCCGGAGCCCCCGCCGCCGGGCATGGTGCCCTCCTGCGCCGAGGGCGGCGTGCTGGGCGTGCTGTGCGCGTCCATCGGCTCCATCCAGGTCAACGAGGCCATCAAGCTGCTCGCCGGCATCGGTGAGCCGCTCGTCGGCCGCCTGATGATCTACGACGCCCTGGAGATGCAGTACCGCCAGGTCAAGGTCCGCAAGGACCCGGACTGCGCGGTCTGCGGCGAGAACCCGACCGTCACCGAGCTCATCGACTACGAGGCCTTCTGCGGTGTCGTCTCCGAGGAGGCCCAGGAAGCGGCCGCCGGCTCGACGATCACTCCGAAGCAGCTCAAGGAGTGGATCGACGACGGCGAGAACATCGAGATCATCGACGTCCGCGAGGTCAACGAGTACGAGATCGTCTCGATCCCGGGCGCCAAGCTGATCCCGAAGAACGAGTTCCTCATGGGCACCGCCCTGGAGACCCTCCCGCAGGACAAGAAGATCGTCCTGCATTGCAAGACGGGTGTCCGCAGTGCGGAAGTCCTCGCCGTCCTGAAGTCCGCGGGCTTCTCCGACGCCGTGCACGTCGGCGGCGGTGTGATCGGTTGGGTCCACCAGATCGAGCCGCACAAGCCGGTGTACTGAGCTTCGGCTCTTCCCTGTCGGATGCCGGCGGGGGCTTCGGACACCACGGGTGCCCGAAGCCCCCGCCGCCGTCATGTGCAGACCTTGCCGTCCCTTGGCACCGTGCCGCTCAGCAGATACGCGTTCACCGTGGAGTCCACGCAGTCGCTGCCGCTGCCGTAGGCACCGTGTCCCTCGCCCTTCCAGGTGAGCATCACACCGACGTCCTCGCCCAGCTCGTCCGCCATCTTCCGAGTCCCCTCGTACGGCGTCGCCGGGTCGCCCGTGGTACCCACCACCAGGATCGGCGCCGCGCCGGGCGCGCTCACCTGCGGTGTCCCGTACTGTCCGGGCACCGGCCAGTCGTGGCACCAGCCGGCGGTGTCCCAGCCCAGGAAGGCTCCGAACACGGGCGAGATCCGCTCGAACTCCGGCAGCAGCTTCTTCGTCTCCTCGGACGTCAGCCGCTGCCTGTCGTCCAAGCACGATATGGCCCGTTGTGAATGGGCCCCTGTGCCGTAGTGCCCCGACAGGTCACGTTCGTTGTAGTCGTCGGCGAGTGCCAGAAGCTCCGAACCGTCTCCCCGCTCCGCCGTGGCCAGTGCGCTGGTCAGGGACGGCCAGCTGTCCTCGCTGTACAGCGGCAGGACGATGCCGATGAAGGCGAGCGCCTGCGTCAGCTTCCGTCCCGACGACGTCGGCAGCGGGTCGGCGTCGAGCCGCTTCAGCAGTTCCGCGATCTTCCGCGAGCCCTGCCCGGGATCCTGGCCGGTGGATGTCAGGTAGGCGTCCAGTGCCCGCTGGAAGCCCCGGGCCTGGTTCTTGGCGTGGCCCACGGTGTCGGCGCTCGGGTCGGCGACCGCGTCCAGGACCAGCCGTCCCACGTTCTGTGGGAAGAGGTGCGCGTACACCCCGCCGAGTTCGGTGCCGTAGGAGATGCCGAAGTAGTGCGTCTTCCCGTCGCCGAGGACCTGCCGCATCAGGTCCATGTCGCGGGCGGTGTCGGTGGTCGACACGTGCGCCAAGAGCTTCCCGGCGTCCTCTTCGCAGCCCTTGCCGAAGTCGGCCGCGTCCCGGAAGTAGGCGTTCTCCTCCGCCGGGGTGTCCGGGGTGATGTCCACCGTCTCGGCGGCCTGGATCTCCTTGTCGCTGCGGCAGCGGACGCCCTCGCTGGCGGCGACGCCACGCGGATCCCAGCTGACCAGGTCGTACCGCTCGCGCAGCGGGGAGGCGACGTCGGCGTACGCCGGCATGGTGGCCACGCCGGAGCTGCCGGGACCGCCGAAGTTGAACAACAGTGAGCCGATGCGGTTCTCGCCGCGGGCCTTGGCGCGGATCAGCGCGAGCCCGATCGTCTCGCCGTCCGGCTTCGACCAGTCCAGCGGCGCCTTGAGGGTCGCGCACTGCCAGTCGCTGCCCGGCGCGGAGGAATCGGCGCCGGCCTTGCAGCGTCCCCAGTCGAGCTTCTGCGAGGTCAGTGCGGAGGGCAGCCGGACGGCCGAGCCGGCCGACGGCCGGTCGCTCTTCTCGCCGGCGCCGCCGTTCCCGTCGTCACCGGACGAGCCGCCGCTGCACCCCGTCGCCAGCAGTGCGGCAACGGCACCCAGAGCCGCCCACCGTGCGCATCGCCTCATCGCGGTCCCCCCTCGCAGGCCTCCCGCTCTGTGCCGCGGATGGCTGTCCGGCCATAGTAGGCGGATCGCGAGAAGCCCGCCGGAGCCTGTGGATAACGTTCTGACCTGCTTGTTCATCGAAAATCGGGTGCGAGGTCAGGGCTTGCCTGGGTCAGGCGCAGACGGTCCCGGCCGCCGGTACCTTCCCCTCCAGCAGATAGTCGTTCACCGCGTCCTGCACACACGTGTTCCCGCTGTCGTACGCCCCGTGCCCCTGGCCCTTGTACGTCAGCTCGACACCGACGCCCTCGCCGAGCGCCGCCGCCATCTTTCGCGCGCCCTCGTACGGCGTGGCCGGGTCGCCGGTGTTGCCCACGACGAGGATCGGCGCGGATCCGGGCGCGCTGACGTCGGGGTGGTCGGCGGTGCCGGGCACCGCCCAGTCGGTGCAGCTGACCATGCCCCAGGCCAGGAAGTCGCCGAACACCGACGAGGCGGCCCGGAACTCGGGCAGCTTCCGCTCGACGTACGCGGCGGTGTAGCGCGGTGAGTCGTCGGCGCAGTTGATGGAGATGTTGGCCGCGGTGATGTTGCTGTACTCGCCGTTCTGGCCGCGCCCGTTCATCGCGTCGGACAGCGCCATCAGGGTCTGCCCGTTGCCTTCGTACGCTTGTTCGAGCCCCTCGGTGAGGTACTCCCAGAAGTCCTTCGAGTACAGGGCCTGCGCGATGCCGTTGGTCGCCGCGGTCTGGGTCAGTTCACGCGGGGAGATACCCGGGACCGGCTTGCTGTCCAGGTCCTTGAGCAGCTTGGCGATGCGGTCCTTGACGTCCTGCGCGCTGTCACCGAGCGGGCAGTCCTCGCCCTTCGACGCGCAGTCCTCGGCGAAGTTGTCGAGGGCGAGCTGGAAGCCCTTGGCCTGTCCGAGCGAGCCCTGTTCGGGGTTCTGCGTCGGGTCGACGACCGCGTCGAAGACAGCGCGGCCGACGTGCTCGGGGAACAGGTGGGCGTAGACACCGCCGAGTTCCGTGCCGTATGAGATGCCGAAGTAGTGCAGCTTGTCGTCGCCGAGGACCTGGCGCATGAGGTCCATGTCGCGGGCCGCGTCGGTGGTGCGCACGTGCGGCAGCACCTTCTTGGAGTTGTCCTCGCAGGACGCGTTGAACTCCTTGGTGTTCCCCAGCAGTTCGGTGCGCTCGGCGGCGTCGTCGGGGGTGGCGTCCTGCTGGAAGTACGCGTCGAGCTGGGCGTCGTTCGCGCACTCCACGGGCGCGCTGCGGCCGACCCCGCGCGGGTCGAAGCTCACCAGGTCGTAGCGGGTGCGCAGGGTCGTGTAGGCGTCGGAGAAGGAGGGCAGGGTGGTGACGCCCGAGCCGCCGGGGCCGCCGAAGTTGAAGACCAGCGAGCCGATGCGCCGGTTCGCCGCACCGCTCGCCTTCGCCCGGATCAGCGCGAGGTCGATGGTGTCGCCCTTGGGCCTGTCCCAGTCGAGGGGTGCCTTCAGGGTGGCGCACTGCCATGTGTCGCCGTCCGGCAGGGGCGACGGGGCGTCACCGCCGCCCTCGGCCGCGGACGGCGCCGGGCAGTCCTCCCAGCTCAGTTTCTGTGCCGGCAGGTCCTCGTCCTGCGCGTCGGCACCGCAGCCGGCCAGCACGGAGGCCGACAGCAGGACGGCGGCGGTCAGGGCGGCGACACGCGGTCGGGAGGGGTTCGGCATGGTTCCATCCTGGAGCTGTCTGCGGGTGGACGCTCGGGGCACGGGCTGTAAGGAGTATCGCGGCGCTACAGCGCGCCCTTGCGTGTCAGGTGGTTGAAGGCGAGCCAGCCCGGCAGCACCGGCAGCCACAGGGTCAGCAGCCGGAACAGCAGTACGGCCGGAGCGGCGACCTCCTTGGGCAGGCCGATGGCGATCAGACCGACCGTGAGCGTCGCCTCCACCGCGCCCACACCGCCGGGGGTCGGCGCGGCGGACCCCAGCGCGTTGCCCGCGAGGAAGACGACGGCGACGCCGGCGATGCTCAGCGAGGTCGTCTCGTCGCCGAACGCGCGGATCGAGGCGTCCAGGCACATCACGAAGCAGGCCGTCAGCAGCAGCATGCCGCCGATACCGGTGATCAGCTTCTGCGGCCGCTGGAGCACGTCGAGCATGCGCGGCACGACGCCCGCGAAGAGCGACCTCACGCGCGTGGCGACGAACTTCCGCAGGAACGGCACCGAGGTCACGACCAGCACGAGCACCGCGACCGTCAGCAGACCGGCGATGACCGTCCGGGACGGCGACAGCGACGGCGTCTTCTCGGTGCCGGTCAGATAGCCGAACGCCAGCAGCATCAGGATGTGGCAGCCGAGCCCGAACAGCTGCGACGCGCCGACACTGGCCACCGCGAGCCCCGGCCGCACCCCCGCACGCTGCAGGAAGCGTGTGTTCAGCGCGACACCGCCCACCGCGGCCGGCGCGACGATCTTCACGAACGATCCGGCGACCTGCGCCCCGACGGTGCGCAGGAACGGCACCCGCTCGGGCACGAAGCCCAGCAGGGCCATGGCCGCCGCGAAGTAGCTGGCCGTGGAGAACAGCACCGCGGCGATGACCCAGCCCCACTCGGCGTTGGCCACGAGCGGGCCCACCTCGATGTGCGTGAGCTGCGTCAGCAGGAAGTACGCGCCGATCGCGCCGGCCATGAAACTGATCAGCGTGCGCGGTCGCACCCGCTCCAGCCGGGCGGGCTCCACCGGCGCCTGCGGCCTGATCAGCAGCACCTGGTGGCGGATCTGAGTGAGCAGATCCTCCTCGCGCGCCTCCTCCACGGCCTCGTCGATGGCCCGCTTCTCGGCCCTGGCCTCCGCCCGCACGGCCTTCTTGTCGGGCTTCTCGAGTACGGGCCTGGTGTCGTGCAGCGCCGACTCCGGACGGATCTGCTTGGCCTGCCGGGACGCCTCCAGGACCGCCTCGCGTTCCCGCTCGGCGCGTTCCCGGGCCAGTCTGCGCAGCGTCGCGCGCGTGGAGCGGCTCAGCGCGATGGGCTGGAGCATCGGCAGACAGTCGGCCACCGCGTCGGGGCCGAGCACGCTCAGCGCGGCGGCCACGGCCCGCTCGGCGCCCACCCGCAGGCCGAGCGTCACCAGCAGCTGGGAGATGTCCATGCGCAGCAGCAGATCGCCCGCCGCGATCTCGCCGACGCGCAGGTCGGTGAGGATCACCGTGCCGGAACGGTCCACCAGGATCGCGTCGCCCACCAGCCTGCGGTGCGCGATGCGCCGGGACTGCAGGGAGCGCACCTGGTGCCAGGTGTCGCGCAGCAGCTCGTCGGTGATCTCCTCGTCCGGGAGCGAGTCCAGGGTGCGTCCGCCGGTGTGCTCGTAGACGAGTATCACCGCGTCGGGGCCCAGTTCCGAGGTCGCGATCAGTTTGGGGGCGTTGGCGCCGGCGGCGATGGCCGCGTACGCGAGCAGGGCCTCCTGCTCCAGCGCCTGCCGCAGTGACGGGAGGCTGCTGCGGGTGGCGAAGCCGCGCAGGGTCAGGTTGCGCCAGGCACGGTAGAAGAACCCCTGGGCCTGCTGCTCCCGGTCGACCACCGTCACGTCCAGTGGTCTGCCGTCCTCCAGGGTGACGAAGTAGCGCCGGCCGCGGTCGCCGTTCTCCGGGGTGTCCGGTGCCTCCTCGCGGGCGGCGCTCACCGGGTGGAAGCCGACGGTCCTGAGGCCCGCCATCAAGGTCCGGCCGGTGGGACGGACGTTGGGCGAGCCGACCGCGTACAGCGTCCCGTAGGCCACCGTCCAGCCGATCAGCACCGTCAGGATGATCGAGAACGGTGTCGTGTAGCCGGTGACGAGCATCGAGAACGCGTCGAGCATCAGCACGATCCACAGCACGGCCCGCCAGCGCGGTCGGCGGGACATGCCGACCGCGGTCATGTAGGCGATGACCGGGGCCAGATAGCCGTGCACCGGGTCGGTGAGGGCGTGGATGTCCCCGGGGGAGGGCTGGGTGAGCGCCTCCTGGATCGAGCCGGGAGCGGCTTCGGCGACCCACAGGTCGGTCGCGAGGGTCACCCCGTGCGCGAGGACCGCCGCGAGCACGCCGTCGGCGATGCGCAGTCCGTCGCGTTTGATGAGCCGCTCGATCGCGAACGCGACCGGCACCAGGAGGATCGCGATGCTGGAGGCCAGCCCCGCGATCTTGATGAGCAGGTCGGGCGCCTGCCCGGTGCCCTTGCTGATGTCCTGTTCGAGACCCGAGGTGGTGCCGTGCGCGAACGCGGCGATCGCCAGCAGCAGGGCGACGGCCAGGACGCCGATCAGGAGCCGCATGAGGTCGGAGGGCCGGTGCACGCGCGCGGGGAGGAGCGGTTCGTCGCCCTCGACCTCGTCGGCGTGCACGTCCTCCGGCTCGTCCACGACGAGGTCGGAGCCCTCCGTGGCCTTCTTCCCGGGGTCCTTCGGGTCCGCCTCGCCGGTGCCCGGGCGCGACGAGGCGTCAGAGGTGCTCTCCGCGTCCTCGGGGTGCACGCCCTGCTGCTTCATCGCCTCTTCTTGGTCTCGTATCACCGGCTCACCGCCCGCACGATGGTGGCATGCCCCACCGACACGCGGTGGTATCAGGGTGCACCCGCGGGGGCGCACAGTCTGCCGGAAGCGCCGCCCGGGAGCGAGGGATACGGACCGTCACGAGCGCGTCACGTTGTCGGTGGGGTGGGGCAGGATGGGGCGGATGAGCGAGGAGAGCCTTCCGGCCGACGTCCGTGCGGAGTACGCGGACGGTCTGCCGGAGTACGCCGAGCGGGTCCTCGACGTCGCCGAACGGATCCCGCCCGGGCACGTGATGACCTACGGCGACGTCGCCGAGTGGCTGGAGGAGGGCGGGCCGCGTCAGGTCGGACGCGTCATGGCCCTCTACGGAGGGGCCGTCCCGTGGTGGCGGGTCGTCCGCGCGGACGGCGTCCTGCTCCCGGGCCACGAACTGGAGGCGCTCGGCCGCTACCGCACGGAGGGCACCCCCCTGAAGGACGCGAGCAGAGCCACCGAAGGACATCTGCCCCGCATCGACATGAGACGGGCGCGATGGGACGGCGGCGAACGCGCGGAAGGTCACACCTGACAGCTTCCGCCATCGGACCGGCCCAGGGGCACCCCGACGTCCGTACGGGGGAAACGGGGCACGTCCGCCGCATGCCGTACGTTCATGGGGCGAGGGGCGTACGTGCCGTGAGGGTCGTGACGGAAGAAGGGGAAGCCCTGCTTCCGCACCCCGCGTCGGCGTACCGTCGGCTGCGCGCGTCGCCCTCATCCCTCGGCCACCGCCCTCCCCGCGCGGTGGTCCGCCCATCCGTCGACCGACCACCACCCCCCGACGACGGCGCTCAGCGCCGGCAGTGACCAACCGCACACCCACCAGGACCGGCGAACCACGTGAGCTCCTCTTCCTCCACCAGGCGCCTGTCGCACACCCCGGTGCGACAGGGGAACCGTGGCGCTTACCGACTGGTACGTACCCCGGCGGCCCGGGTGGACCCCCCTCGTCTTGACGCCGCGCAGCGCTCCGTGGTTGACCACCGGACCGGCCCGCTGCTCGTCCTCGCAGGTCCGGGCACCGGCAAGACCACCACGCTGGTCGAGTCGGTGGCGGCCAGGATCGCCCGGGGAGGGGACCCCGCGCGCGTGCTGGTGCTGACGTTCAGCCGCAAGGCGGCCGTCGAGCTGCGTGACCGCATGGCGCTGCGGATAGGAGCCGCCCGCGCCCCGCAGGCGACCACCTTCCACTCGTTCTGCTACGCCCTGGTCCGCGCCCACCAGGACGTCGACCTGTTCGTCGAGCCGCTGCGCCTGCTGTCCGGCCCCGAGCAGGACGTCGCGGTCCGTGAGCTGCTCGCGGGCCAGCCCGACCTGGAGCGGCTCGGCCTCGCACACGTGCGCTGGCCGGACGAGCTGCGTGCCTGCCTGACCACCCGAGGCTTCGCCGACGAGGTCCGCGCGGTCCTCGCCCGCAGCCGCGAACTGGGCCTGGGCCCCGGCACCCTGGACGCCTTCGCCCGCCGCATCGGCCGCCCCGACTGGCGCGCCGCCGCCGCCTTCCTCGCCGAGTACCTCGACGTCCTCGACCTCCAGGGTGTGCTCGACTACGCCGAACTGGTCCACCGCGCGGTCCTCCTCGCCCGCCGCCCCGAGGTCGCCGCACGGCTCGCCGCCCAGTACGACGCCGTCTTCGTCGACGAGTACCAGGACACCGACCCGGCACAGGTGCGGCTGCTGCACGCCCTCGCCGGCGGCGGCCGCACTCTCGTCGCCTTCGGCGACCCCGACCAGTCGATCTACGCCTTCCGGGGCGCCGACGTGAACGGCATCCTGGAATTCCCGCGGGACTTCCCGCGCGCGGACGGCCGGCCCGCACCCGTGGAGGTCCTGCGCACCTCCCGTCGCTCCGGTGCCGCCCTGCTGGCCGCCACCCGGCTGCTGACCCAGCGCATGCCGCTGACCCGCCTCCCGTCCGACAAGGTGCGGGCCCACCGGGAACTCGCCCCGGTGCGGGACGGGGGCCGCGTCGAGGTCTACACGTACCCGACACCCGGCACCGAGCTGGACAACGTCGCCGACATCCTCCGCAGGGCGCACCTGGAGGACGGCGTCCCCTGGAGCGAGATGGCCGTCCTGGTGCGCGCCGGAGCCCGCACCCTCCCGACGGTCCGCCGCGCACTCACCTCCGCCGGGGTGCCGCTCGACATCGACGGCGACGACCTGCCCCTGCGGCACGAACCGGCGGTGTCACCGTTGCTGACGGCCCTGCGCGCGGTGGCCACGGCGGAGGTGACGGAACCTACCGATGCGGAGCCGTCCGAAGCGGAGCATTCCGAAGGGGAGCCTTCCGAAGGGGGTGCCAAGGGGGCTGCCGGTGAGACACGGAGCGAGGGGGACGACACCTCCCAAGCGCCTGAGCCGGCTGCCGGGGGTTCACGGACGGCTCCGGACGGGCCGCGACCTGACTCCGGTGATCCGCGACCCGTATCCGCGGAGCCGCAGCCGACCGCCTGCTGGCTCGCCACCGAGACCGCCCTGACGCTGCTCGCCTCCCCGCTCGGCGGCATGGACGCCGCCGACCTGCGCCGCCTGGGACGGGCCCTGCGCGACGAGGAGCGGGCCGCGGGCAACGCCCTGCCGCCGCCGTCGGACGAGCTGCTGGCGCGGGCACTGGCCGAGCCGGAGCGGCTGGCCGTGCACGACCCCGCGTACGCGCGGGGCGCCCAGCGTCTCGGCGCGCTGCTCAGGAAAGCCCGGGAGCGCCTCGCGGGCGGCGGAACGGCCGAGGAGGCGCTGTGGGACCTGTGGGAGGGCACGCCGTGGCCCACGCGCCTGGAACGGGCTGCCCGGCGCGGCGGCGCGGCCGGCCGCAACGCCGACCGCGACCTGGACGCCATCTGCGCGCTGTTCGCCACCGCCTCCCGCGCGGAGGAGCGCACCGGCGGCCGGGGCGCCCTGAACTTCCTGGAGGAGATCGAGGCCGAGGACATCGCCGCCGACACGCTCACCCGGCGTGCCGTACGCCCCGATGCCGTCCGCCTGATGACCGCGCACCGCTCCAAGGGACTGGAGTGGCGCCTGGTCGTCGTCACGGGCGTCCAGGAGGGCCTCTGGCCGGACCTGCGCCGCCGTGGCTCCCTCCTGGAGGCCGACCGGATCGGCCGCGACGGCCTGGCCGAACCGCTCACCCCGGGAGCGCTGCTCGCCGAGGAGCGCCGCCTGTTCTACGTGGCCGCAACGCGCGCGCGGGAGCGGCTGGTCGTCACGGCGGTCAAGGCGCCCGCGGACGACGGCGACCAGCCCTCCCGCTTCCTCACCGAACTCGGCGTCGAACCCAGGGACGTCACGGGCCGTCCGCGCCGCCCGCTGTCCGTCGCCGCCCTCGTCGCCGAACTGCGCGCAACAACGGTCGACCCACGCGTGTCCGGCACTCTCCGGGAGGCCGCCGCCCGCCGGCTGGCCCGGCTCGCCGCGCTCGCGGACGAGGACGGCCGGCCCCTGGTGCCGTCCGCCCACCCCTACCGGTGGTGGGGCATGTTCGAGCCGACCGAGAGCAAGGTGCCGCTGCGCGACCGGGACCAGCCCGTGGTGCTCTCCGGCAGCGCCTTGGACCAGCTCGCCAACACCTGCACCCTCCAGTGGTTCCTGGGCCGGGAGGTGAAGGCCGACGCACCCTCGACGGTCGCCCAGGGCTTCGGCAACGTGGTGCACGTCCTCGCCGACGAAGTCGCGTCCGGGCACACCCCGGCCGACCTCGACGTCCTCATGGAACGCCTCGACTCCGTGTGGAACGCGCTCGCCTTCGACGCGCCGTGGAAGTCGGAGCAGGAGAAGGCCAACGCGCGCGTGGCGCTGGAACGCTTCCTGAAGTGGCACGTCATGGACCGCACCGGGCGGACACCGGTGGCCAGCGAGCACGACTTCGACGTCACCCTCGAAGCGGGCGACTACGAGGTGCGCATCCGCGGCCAGATGGACCGGGTGGAGGCCGACGGTGAAGGCCGCGCCTACGTCGTCGACTTCAAGACCGGCAAGCAGGCGCCCAGCGCCAAGGAGGTGGCACACCACCCCCAGCTCGCCGTCTACCAGCTCGCCGTCCGCGAGGGCGCCGTCGACGAGGCCTTCGACGGTGTGCGCCCCGAACCGGGCGGCGCGGAGCTCGTGCAGCTGCGTCAGGGCGCCGCGAAACGGGACGGCGGCGAGACCCTGCCTAAGGTGCAGGCCCAGGAGCCGCTGAAGGGGGAGTGGGTGGGCGACCTGCTGGCCACGGCGGCCGGCAAGGTCCTCGACGAACGGTTCACCCCGAGCGCGGGCCAGCACTGCACCCACTGCGCGTTCCGGGCGTCGTGCAGCGCGCGATCCGAGGGACGGCACGTGATCGAGTGACGCACGGAACTCTCCGGGCTCGGTGTGATCGACCGCACCACATGTGCTGAGCTGCGCTTCTCCTGACTCCGGGGGCAATGTGGCCTCTGCTGTCAGTGGCCGCCGCTAGCCTCTCGGACATGCCCGCGCGTATCACCGACCCCGATCAGCTCAAGGAGCTCCTCGGTATCCCGTTCACCCCGGAGCAGACGGTCTGCATCACCGCGCCGCCCGCCCCGCAGGTGATCGTGGCCGGAGCGGGTTCCGGCAAGACCACGGTGATGGCGGCCCGTGTGGTGTGGCTGGTCGGCACCGGCCAGGTCGCTCCCGAGCAGGTGCTCGGGCTCACCTTCACCAACAAGGCCGCCGGCGAACTCGCCGAACGCGTCCGCAAGGCCCTGGTCAAGGCAGGTGTCACCGACCCCGACGTCATCGACCCGGACAACCCGCCGGGCGAGCCGGTGATCTCGACGTACCACGCCTTCGCGGGCCGTCTGCTGACCGACCACGGCCTGCGTATCGGGCTGGAGCCGACCTCCCGCCTGCTCGCCGACGCCACCCGCTTCCAGCTCGCCGCGCGCGTGCTGCGCGAAGCCCCTGGCCCCTACCCGGCGCTCACCCGCTCCTTCGCCGACCTCGTCAGCGACCTCCTCGGCCTCGACGCCGAGCTCGCCGAACACCTCGTACGGCCCGAGGACCTGCGCGCGTACGACGCCGAGCTGCTGCGCACACTGGAGGGGGCCAAGCTCACCAACGCGGATCTGCGCAAGGTCCCCGAGACGGCCGCCGCCCGCCGTGAACTGGCCGACCTGGTGGTCCGCTACCGCGCCGCCAAACGAGAACGCGACCTGCTCGACTTCGGCGACCAGATCGCCCTGTCCGCCCGGCTCGCCCAGAACCCCGACGTGGGCCGCATCCTGCGCGACGAGTTCCGCGTGGTGCTCCTCGACGAGTACCAGGACACCTCCGTCGCCCAGCGCATCCTGCTCGCGGGCCTGTTCGGCGGCGGCACCGGGCACCCCGTCACCGCCGTCGGTGACCCCTGCCAGGCCATCTACGGCTGGCGCGGTGCCTCCGTCGCCAACCTCGACGACTTCCCCGAGCACTTCGCGCACGCCGACGGCAGCCCCGCGACCCGTCAGGCACTGAGCGAGAACCGCCGTAGCGGCGGTCGCCTGCTCGACCTCGCCAACGGCCTTGCCGAGCCCCTGCGCGCCATGCACGCGGGCGTGCAGGCCCTGCGCCCGGCTCCCGGCGCCGAACGGGACGGCCTGGTGCGCTGCGCCCTGCTGCCCACCCACGCCGAGGAGATCGACTGGATCGCCGACTCCATCGCCCACCTCGTGCACACGGGCAAGGCTCCCGGCGAGATCGCCGTCCTGTGCCGGACGGCCACCGACTTCGCCGAGATCCAGGGCGCGCTCGTCGCCCGGGACGTCCCCGTCGAGGTCGTCGGCCTGTCCGGGCTGCTGCACCTGCCGGAGATCGCCGACCTGGTCGCCGTCTGCGAGGTCCTCCAGGACCCTGGCGCCAACGCCTCCCTGGTCCGTCTGCTGACCGGCCCGCGCTGGCGCATCGGCCCGCGCGACCTCGCCCTCCTGGGGCGGCGCGCCCGGCTCCTGGTGTCCCACGCGCGCGTGGACGGCGACGACGATCCGGACCGCCGGCTCGCCGAGGCCGTCGAGGGGGTCGACCCGTCCGAGGTGATCTCGCTCGCGGACGCCCTCGACACGTTCCTGGAGAGCCCGCTCGACGGCCACGGGGACGACGACGGGCTGCCCTTCTCCCCGGACGCGCGCGTGCGGTTCGCGCGCCTGGCCACCGAATTGCGCGACCTGCGCCGCTCCCTGGCCGACCCCCTGATGGACGTCCTGCACCGCGTCCTCGCCGTCACCGGACTGGAAGTGGAACTCTCCGCGTCCCCGCACGCCCTGGCCGCCCGCCGCCGCGAGACCCTGTCCAACTTCCTGGACGTCGCCGCCTCGTTCGCCGCCGGCGACAACGAGGCGACCCTGCTGGCCTTCCTCGGCTTCCTGCGCACAGCCGCCCAGTACGAGAAGGGCCTCGACAACGCCCTGCCCGGCGGCGAGAACACCGTCAAGGTGCTCACCGCGCACAAGTCCAAAGGTCTGGAGTGGGACGTCGTGGCCGTCCCCGGCCTGGTCACCGGTACCTTCCCCAGCACCCAGGGCCGCGAGAAGTGGACCTCGCAGGGAAAGGTGCTGCCGCACGAACTGCGCGGCGACGCCGACACCCTCCCCGACGTCGCCTCCTGGGACTCCCGGGGCCTGAAAGCCTTCCAGGAGGCCATGAAGGAGCACCAGCACACCGAGGAGCTCCGCCTCGGCTACGTCACCTTCACCCGGCCCCGCTCCCTCCTCCTCGGCTCCGGGCACTGGTGGGGCCCCAGCCAGAAGAAGCCGCGCGGTCCCTCCGGCTTCCTGCACGCCCTGTACGAGCACTGCGAGGCCGGGCACGGCGAGATCGACGTCTGGGCCGAGGAGCCCGCCGAGGACGAGGAGAACCCCGTCCTGCACCAGGAGTCCGCCGACCAGGTGTGGCCCCTGCCCCTGGACGAAGCGGCCATGGCCCGGCGCCGGGCGGCCGCCGAGACGGTCCTGGCCCACCTGGAGGCCCTCGCCTCTCACACGGACGCCCATCCCTCGGCCGCACACGACCCCGACCGCCACGACGACCCGGACTGGCCCGTCCCCCCGGACGACGACGCGGCTCCCGGCGGCGACCCCTATGAAGAGGACTCCTACAAAGAGGACCCCTACGAATACAAAGAGGACTCCTACAAAGAGGACTCCTACAAAGAGGGCTCCTACGAAGAGGCCCCTTCCGCCGGGGAGGACCCCTTCGCCGACGAGGACCCGGCCGACTGGGACTCCTGGAGCGCGGCCCGCCCGACCGTCCCGCACCAGGCGGCGCCCGCGGAGCACTCCGGCACGGAACCCGCCCGCCCTCACCCCGCGGAACCGGCGAGCGCGCCCCTCACCCTTGAGGAGGCCCGCACCATCGCCTCCTGGGACCGCGACCTCGACGCCCTCACCGGCGAGCTCCTGCGCGCCCGGCGGAGCGTCACCGACGTCCCCCTGCCCGCCTCGCTCACCGCCTCCCAGCTGCTGCGCCTGGCCGCCGACCCGGACGGCTTCGCCCAGGAGCTGGCCCGTCCCATGCCGAGCCGGCCACAGCCCGCCGCTCGCCGCGGCACCCGCTTCCACGCCTGGGTCGAGTCCCGCTTCGAAGAGCTCACACTGCCCATGCTGGAGCCGGAGGAACTGCCCGGAAGCGAGGCCGAGATCGCCGACGAACGCGACCTCGAAGCCCTCAAGGAGGCCTTCGAGCGCACCGAGTACGCCCAGCGCACCCCCCACCGCGTCGAGGCCCCCTTCCAGCTCGCGCTCGCCGGCCGCGTGGTCCGGGGCCGTATCGACGCCGTCTACAAGGTGGGCGACGGGTCGGAAACGACGTACGAGATCGTCGACTGGAAGACCGGCCGCACCCGCACCGCCGACCCGCTCCAGCTCGCGGTGTACCGGCTCGCCTGGGCCGAGCAGCAGGGCGTTCCCCTGGAGTCGGTCACGGCCGCGTTCGTGTACGTGCGCGGCGGAGAGGTCGTCCGGCCGGACGGGCTGCCGGGCCGCGCGGAACTGGAGCGGCTCCTGGTGGGGGAGCCGGAGGGTGAGAAACCGCACGACGGGGATGTCACCGGGGGCCGATAGGCTCGTGACCATGAGCCAGCCCGTTGACAGTGCCGTCAGCGCTGTCCGTACGTACATCGAGCAGCACCGCGCCGCCTTCCTCGACGACCTGGTCGAGTGGCTGCGCATCCCCTCCGTGTCGGCCCAGCCCGACCACGCGCCCGACGTACGCCGCAGCGCCGACTGGCTCGCCGCCAAGCTCAAGGAGACCGGCTTCCCGACCGCCGAGGTGTGGGAGACGCCGGGCGCCCCGGCCGTCTTCGCGCAGTGGCCCGCCGCCGAGCCGGACGCGCCCACGGTCCTGGTCTACGGCCACCACGACGTGCAGCCCGCCGCCCGCGAGGACGGCTGGGACAGCGAGCCCTTCGAGCCCGTCGTCCGGGACGGCCGCCTCTACGCGCGCGGGGCGGCCGACGACAAGGGCCAGGTGTTCTTCCACACACTCGGTGTCCGAGCCCACCTCGCCGCCACCGGCCGCACCGCCCCCGCCGTCCACCTGAAGCTCCTGGTCGAGGGTGAGGAGGAGTCCGGCTCCCCGCACTTCCGGGCCCTGGTGGAGCAGCACGCGGACCGGCTGGCCGCCGACGCCGTGATCGTCTCCGACACCGGCATGTGGTCCGAGGACACCCCCACGGTGTGCACCGGCATGCGCGGCCTCGCCGAGTGCGAGATCCGGTTGCACGGCCCCGACCAGGACATCCACTCCGGCTCCTTCGGCGGCGCCGTCCCCAACCCGGCCGTGGCCGCCGCCCGCCTGGTCGCCGCGCTGCACGACGAGCACGCGCGCGTGGCGGTCCCCGGCTTCTACGACGGCATCGTCGAACTCACCGACCGCGAACGCGAACTCTTCGCCGAGCTGCCCTTCGACGAGCGGCAGTGGCTGCGCGCGGCCAAGTCGCACGCCACCCACGGCGAGGCCGGGCACACCACCCTGGAGCGCGTCTGGGCCCGCCCCACCGCCGAGGTCAACGGCATCGGCGGCGGGTACCAGGGCCCGGGCAGCAAGACGATCATCCCGTCCTCGGCGATGGTGAAGCTGTCCTTCCGGCTGGTCGCCGGACAGGACCCCGACCACATCGAGAAGATCGTCCGCGCCTGGGCCGAAGAGCGGGTGCCCGCCGGGATCCGCAGCGAGATCACCTTCCTCGCGGCCACCCGCCCGTGCCTGACACCGCTCGACCACCCGGCCCTGCAGTCCGTCGTCCGTGCCATGGGCCGCGCCTTCGAGCAGCCCGTCCGCTTCACCCGGGAGGGCGGCTCGGGACCGGCCGCCGACCTTCAGGAGGTCCTCGGCGCACCCGTGCTCTTCCTCGGCGTCTCCGTCCCGTCCGACGGCTGGCACGCCCCGAACGAGAAGGCCGAGCTCGATCTGCTCCTCAAGGGCGTCGAGACCACCGCGTACCTGTGGGGCGATCTCGCGGAGCACTGGCGCCATGCGCCCTGATCGTCCAGGTACCGTCCGGATCGGCAGGGCGGGCGGGGCACACTGGAAGAGCTGTCCCATGACCGCCGCACCCGCCGGACCCGGTCGCCTCCGCCGCCGTCCCGCTGAACCGCCCGCGAAACACCCTTTCCATCGGGGGAGTTGGAAGCACCCGTGACCACCTGGACCGACCACACCGCCGACCGCCCCATCTCGCTCACCGCCCCGAGCGGCATCGACCGCGCCGCCCACCACCGGCTCGACGAGGCCTGGCTCGCGGCGGCGTGGAGCCACCCCACCACCCGCTGCTTCGTGGTCTCCGGCGGCCAGGTCCTCATCGACGAGACGGCGGACGGCCGCACCGAACTCCTCATGACCCCGGCGTTCGAGGCCCCCCTCACCGAAGCGCACCGCTACTTCCTCGGCATCGACGAGGACGGCGTGCGCTACTTCGCCCTCCAGAAGGACGCCCTCCCCGGCCGGATCGACCAGTCCGCGCGCCCCGCGGGCCTGCGGGAGGCCGGTCTGCTCCTGTCGCCGCGCGAAGCCGGCCTGATGGTGCACGCCGTCGGCCTGGAGAACTGGCAGCGCACCCACCGCTTCTGCTCCCGCTGCGGCGAGCGCACGGTCATCGCGGCGGCCGGTCACATCCGCCGCTGCCAGGCCTGCGGTGCCGAGCACTACCCGCGTACCGACCCGGCCGTGATCATGGCCGTCACCGACGAGGACGACCGGATCCTGCTGGGCCGCCAGGTCCACTGGCCCGAAGGCCGTTTCTCGACGCTCGCCGGCTTCGTCGAGCCCGGGGAGTCCATCGAGCAGTCGGTGCGCCGCGAGGTGTTCGAGGAGGCCGGCGTCACCGTCGGCCAGGTCGAGTACGTCGCCAGCCAGCCGTGGCCCTTCCCGTCCAGCCTCATGCTGGGCTTCATGGCCCGCGCCACCTCGACCGACATCAACGTCGACGGCGACGAGATCCACGAGGCCCGCTGGTTCTCCCGCGACGAACTGGGCGCCGCCTTCGACTCCGGCGAGGTGCTCCCGCCGTACGGCATCTCCATCGCGGCCCGCCTGATCGAGCTCTGGTACGGCAAGCCGCTGCCGACACGAACCTTCGTCTGAGGCACGGCCACGTCCCGATGCGGCCCGGACCACAGCAGGGCGGTCCCTGAGGCATCCTCAGGGACCGCCCTGCTCACGCATCGGGAGCGGTTACGCGCCGATCTTCTGCTTGACCTGGGCCAGCGAAGGGTTCGTGAGGGTCGAACCGTCCGGGAACAGCACGGTCGGAACCGTCTGGTTTCCGCCATTCGCCTTCTCGACGAACGCGGCGGACTCCGGGTCGTGCTCGATGTTGATCTCGTCGTACGCGATGCCTTCGCGGTCCATCTGGCTCTTCAGCCGACGGCAGTATCCGCACCACGTGGTGCTGTACATCGTCACAGTGCCCGGCATGTCTCTCGTGCTCCTTCGGCGGCTCGGGGGTGCGTGCTCGCAGTCATGGAACGTACGTGAAAGGGCCACCATTCCCGTCCGCCCGGTCGACCAGGAGTGACGCCCGCCGCACGGTCCGACGTGACGCCTGCCGCATTAGTACGACTAAGGGTGCCTGCCTGTGGACAACCGGCTCACGTGTCTCCGGCGACCTGGCAGCATGGCTGTGTGACAGCAGCAACGCACTCCCCCCTCTTCCCGCAGACACCGGACTCGGCCGACGCGGTGCTCGACGGGCTCGACCCCGAGCAGCGCGCAGTGGCCACCGCCCTGCACGGTCCGGTGTGCGTGCTGGCGGGCGCCGGCACGGGCAAGACACGGGCGATCACCCACCGCATCGCCTACGGCGTGCGGGCGGGCATCCTCCAGCCGTCCACCGTGCTGGCCGTCACCTTCACCAACCGGGCCGCCGGGGAGATGCGCGGCCGGCTCCGGCAGCTCGGCGCGGGCGGCGTCCAGGCCCGCACCTTCCACTCCGCGGCCCTGCGTCAGCTCCAGTACTTCTGGCCGAAAGCGATCGGCGGCTCCATGCCCCGGCTCGTCGACCGCAAGATCCAGCTCGTCGCCGACGCGGCCGCCGCCTGCCGCGTCCGCCTCGACCGGGGCGAGCTCCGGGACGTCACCGGCGAGATCGAATGGTCCAAGGTCACCCAGACCGTCCCCGCCGACTACCCGCTCGCCGCCGCCAAGGCCGGCCGTGAGACCCCCCGCGATCCGGCCGAGATCGCCCAGTTGTACTCCGCCTACGAGGACCTCAAGCGGGACCGCGCGGTCATCGACTTCGAGGACGTCCTGCTGCTGACCGTCGCCATCCTCCAGGACCGCCACGACATCGCCGACCAGGTCCGCTCCCAGTACCAGCACTTCGTGGTCGACGAGTACCAGGACGTCAGCCCCCTCCAGCAGCGCCTGCTGGAGCTGTGGCTGGGCGACCGGGACAACCTGTGCGTGGTCGGAGACGCCAGCCAGACGATCTATTCGTTCACGGGAGCAACCCCCGACCATCTGCTCGACTTCCGCACCCGCCACCCCGGTGCCACGGTCGTCAAGCTGGTCCGCGACTACCGCTCCACGCCCCAGGTCGTCCACCTCGCCAACGGCCTGCTCGCCCAGGCCCGCGGCCGAGCCGCCGACCACCGGCTGGAGCTGATCTCCCAGCGCGCCCCGGGTCCCGAACCCGTCTACGCCGAGTACACCGACGAGCCCGCCGAGGCCGAGGGCGCGGCGCGCCGCATCCGCGAACTCATGGACTCCGGCGTCCGGGCCAGCGAGATCGCCATCCTGTTCCGCACCAACTCCCAGTCCGAGACCTACGAGCAGGCCCTCGCCGATGCCGGAGTCCCCTACCAGCTGCGGGGTGCCGAGCGGTTCTTCGACCGTCCCGAGGTCCGCAAGGCGGGCATCGCCCTGCGCGGCGCGGCCCGCTTCGGCGGCAACGACTCCCTCCTGGACGACGCGGTCGACCTGCCCTCCCAGGTGCGGGCCGTGCTCTCGGGCGAGGGCTGGACCACCGAGCCCCCGGCCGGCTCCGGAGCCGTCAGAGAGCGCTGGGAGTCCCTGGCGGCCCTCGTGAACCTGGCGCAGGACTTCACGGCCGCCAGACCCGGCGCCACGCTGAGCGACCTGGTGGCCGAACTCGACGAGCGGGCGGGTGCCCAGCACGCCCCGACCGTGGAGGGCGTCACCCTCGCCTCCCTGCACTCCGCCAAGGGCCTGGAGTGGGACGTCGTCTTCCTGGTCGGCGTCGCCGAGGGCATGATGCCGATCACCTACGCAAAGACCGACGAGCAGATCGAGGAGGAGCGCCGGCTCCTCTACGTCGGAGTCACCCGCGCCCGGGAACGCCTCCACGTCTCCTGGGCGCTCTCCCGCTCACCCGGCGGCCGTGCCAACCGCCGCCCCAGCCGCTTCCTCGACGGGCTGCGCCCCGGCTCCGGCTCCGCCGCCGCGGGCCGGGCCGCGGCGAGCGGTCCTGGAGGCGTCGAGCGCGGCTTCACCAGCAGACCGGGTGTCGCCCCGCGACGGAGGCCGCGCTCGCCGGCCCGCTGCCGGGTGTGCGGGCGCACGCTCACCGACGCGGGCGAGATGAAGCTGATGCGCTGCGAGGACTGCCCGTCCGACATGGACGAGGGCCTCTACGAGCGACTTCGGGAGTGGCGTGCGGTCCAGGCGCAGCGCAGCGGACAGCCGGCCTTCTGTGTCTTCACCGACAAGACGCTGATGGCGATCGCCGAGGCCGCCCCCGACGACGAGGCGGAGCTGACGCGGATCCCCGGGGTCGGCATGCGCAAGCTCAACCGCTACGGAGCCGATGTTCTCGCCATCTGCGCAGGTCAGGAGTGCACGGGAGAATAACTTGGGGCCTGACGCGAACTCGTCGAAAAAATAGTTTGCGCATGCCCCGGCAATCCCCATAGGTTCTTAGCCACGGGGACGGAGGCCTTCTCGGGGGCCCCGATTCCGTGCTGTACTTACCTATCCGTCGGACTGGTGCACCCAGTCCCTCAAGACGCCGAGAGGAGGCGATTCCAGTGATCACCATCATCAACAGCAGCTCCGTCAACACCGCCAAAGTGACCGATCGCTCGGTCGTCTCCACGTGCATGCTCGGCGCCTCGAACCCGGGCACCGGTCTGCCCGGCATCGCTGCCGTGCGTCCGGCGTCCTCCGTGTCCCCGACGGGCCTTCCGGTCCGTGAGCGCAATGAGCGAGCGACCAAGGCACTGGGAGCAGTAGCGGCACAGGCGCAGGCCTATGCCTTTACGGCGGCCGGTGCCGGTAGCCGGAAGCAGACGCAGCACCACCTGATGTGGGCCTTCCGTGGGCCAGAACCCTGGAGTGATCCAGCCTGATCGTCGATCAGGCCGGCGCCTTCAGGGCCGCGGAACCCCATCCGGGATCCGCGGCCCATTTGTTTGTCCTCGAACGGGGACGACGGAGCGAAGGGGCCTCGGGACAAGAAAAGACCCGGTACCAAGCCGACACCCGGCCCAACAGGGCCGGACCGACCAGACGAGGAAGACGAACCGTGCAACTCGAAGCGCACGCCCCGTCAGTACCGCCTTCCGAAACGATCCCCCCGCCCGGCCTCACGGAGGACTCCACCTTGACTCCGCTCACCGCGCTCACCGCGCTCGACGACGCCATCGAGAACCTCGGCGTACCCGTCCCCTGCCGTTCCTACGACCCGGAGGTCTTCTTCGCCGAGTCGCCGGCGGACGTCGAGTACGCCAAGTCCCTGTGCCGCACCTGCCCGCTGATGGAGGCCTGCCTCGCCGGTGCCAAGGAGCGGCGCGAGCCCTGGGGCGTCTGGGGTGGCGAGCTGTTCGTCCAAGGTGTCGTCGTCGCCCGGAAGCGGCCGCGTGGTCGCCCGCGCAAGAACCCGGTCACGGCATGAACACCACAGGAACGATCGACCGTCCCCTCACGCACGACCCCAAGAAGCAGGCCCCGATGAAGCCGTCCACCGACGAACCCGCAGGCGCCACGCCTGAAGACTTCACCATGAGCGGCGCGATGGACTCGCGCCAGAACAGGACCCGAGAGATGCAACTCATCCCAGAAGCCCTGGCTCGTGCGCATATGCACGAGCTACTGCGCGAGGCCGAGCGGGACCGACAGGCCGTGCGCCTGGTGGCCGCCCGCCGGATGCAGCGCCGGGCCGAGCGCGCCTCGCTGCGCGCCCGCCGCGCGCTCGCCATGGCCGTCATGCAGTAGTACTGAACACCTGAGGCGGTGGCCTCCCGACGAGGGAGGCGCAGCTCGCACCGCGGGGGCCGGTCCGGCCGAACGGACCGGCCCCCGCGGTGCGTTGTGGTCGCCCCGGCGGCGTGGCGAGACGGCCGGCCACCGACCCGGTACCTCCGAGGAGACTCAGGCCTCCGCGGCCGTCTCCTCCTCGTCCAGGAAGTCCTCCGGGGCGAACCCCGGGAGCCACTCCTCCAACTCCTCGCGCAGACGCACCGTGGCGCCCAACTGGCACAGCACACCGATGGTGCTCAGGGTCACGCGGTGGATGAGGAGGTAGGCCGGGGGGAGGTTGAGCTGTTTGGCCAGCTGGTAGGCGGGGGAGCGGGGATCGGCTATGCGGCCCGCCTGGCTGCGCATCCAGCCTCGGGTGAAGGTGAACTCGTCGGCCTGGGCCGGTTCGATGATCGGCAGGAGGTAGTCGAGGACGGCGTCGGGGTCCAGCTCTATGGACTCCTTGACGAAGCCCTCGGCGCACAGGAGTTCGTAGACGGCCTCGGCATCGCCGTCGAGCGTCATGCGCAGGGAGGTTCCGATGGTGACCGGCAGACCGCCCGGGAGACGGTCGACCGTGCCGAAGTCGAGAACGCCCAGACGCCAGTCGTCCTCGCCGTCCGGGCCGCCGGGCAGGAGACGGAAGTTGCCCGGATGCGGATCGGCGTGCAGCAGACCGGTGCGGGCGGGGCCGGAGAAGAGGAAGCGGGCCAGCAGCTGACCGGCCCGGTCGCGCTGCTCCTGCGTACCGCCGGAGATCACCTCCGACAGCGGGACGCCGTCCATCCACTCCGTGACCAGGACCTGCTCGCACTGGTGGACCACACCGGGCACCACGACATCGGGGTCGGCCGTGAACTCCTCGGCATGGGCGCGCTGGGCCTGTGCCTCCAGGCCGTAGTCCAGTTCCTCGGACACCCGGTCCTTGAGCTCTGTGATCAGCGGCTTGATGTCCACACCGGGGATCAGGGGTCCCAGCAGACGGGCGAACCGGCTCAACTGGTTCAGGTCGGACAGCAGGGCCTCGCCGGCGCCCGGGTACTGCACCTTGACCGCCACGTCGCGGCCGTCGTGCCACACCGCGCGGTGCACCTGGCCGATCGAGGCGGCCGCCGAGGGCTTGTCCTCGAACTCGCGGAACAGATCCCTCCAGTCCTCGCCGAGTCGGTCCGCCAGCACCGTGTGCACGGTGCGGGTCGGCATCGGGGGTGCCGCCTCCTGGAGCTTCGTCAGCGCCGCCCGGTAGGGCCCGGCGACCTCCTCGGGAAGCGCCGACTCGAACACCGACAGGGCCTGCCCGAACTTCATCGCGCCGCCCTTCAGCTCACCGAGGACCTTGAACAGCTGGTCCGCGGTGCGCTGTTGCAGCTCGCGGCCGACCAGCTCGGCGGACTCGCCCACGATCCGCTTGCCGAGTCCCCAGGTCGCCCGTCCGGCGAAACCGAGCGGGAGTGCGGCGAGCTTGGCGGTACGGGTAACCGCCTTCCGGGGAAGATCAGACATGCGCCCTCCAGGTCCCAGCAAGCCGCGCCGCGTGTACTCCGCGACGTAACTCCTTCGACGGTCGTTGCTCCGCCATTGTCTCGTGCGACTCCCCGCCCTTGGAGGTGTGTTCCTCCTTACCATTCTCCGCTGCTCCGCACGGGCAGGCGGAGTGCGCCCCGACCGGCCGAGCATGCCAGGTGAGAGCGGGCAGGGAGATCTCCCAGCGTGCCCCGGCGCTCGACGGTACCCGGCCGTCCAGGAAGGCGAGCGCGTGGGCCGCCGTCAGCCCCGCGACCGTCGCGGCCAGCGCCAGGTCGCAGGGGCGCGCCGGGTGCGGCCGGCCGGAGCGCCACTGGGCCACCAGCCGGGGCCAGGCCTGGTCCCGGTCGACGCGTGCCTCGTGCAGACACCCGGCGCACCCCGTCTCGCCGGGCAGGACGAACGGGCCCACCACTCCGGTTGCCTCCACGACTCCGGCGTAGAGGTGGGGCGTGCCGGAGCTGATCAGGGCGTCGGCGGCGGACGGGATCGGCGCGTACACGTCCACGTCGTCGCGTGGGGCGAGGATCACCAGGGACAGGCCGGCCTCGTCGCCCGCGGACGGGACGCGGGGTCCGCGGCGCGGCGGACTGTCCGGGGCGGCTCGCCGCACGGCCCGCCGGGCGGCTTCCTCCCTGCGGTCGCCCACGGACTCGGCGGGCAGTCCGCCCGGCGCCACGTCCCCCGGCTCGACACGGCCGGCATCGCGTACCTCCACCTCGCCGACCCCCGCGCCCGACAGCAGTGACGCCACGACCGTGCCCACCCGGCCCGCGCCCCTGACCTGGACGCGCAGGGAACGGCGGGCGGCCAGGAGCCCGATCGCCTCACCCGGCTCGGACGCGGTCAGCGACAGCGAGGCGAGATCGGGACGCAGCCGGTCGAGGACCTCCTGCTTCGCGCGCAGGGCATCGGCGGCCGGCCCGCCGCCTCTCGCGTCGTCGAGGAGCCCGGCTCGCGCCAGCCGCTCCACCAGGACGTCGACGCGTCCCTCGGGCAGGTCCATACGACGGCCCTCCTCCCGCAGGAGCGCGAGCCCGCGGGTGCCGTTGAGCAGGCCGAGGAAACTGCCCGTCGCCGCGTCCATCGGCCCCAGCGTCATCGCGTGCGCCGGAGTCATCCCGAACTGCACGGTGCCGAGGTCGCGCCAGCCGCGCCTGAGAGCGGGCTTCACGACCGGAACGATCGACTGGGAAACCGTCGACTGCGATCGCGTCGACTGCGCGTCCGTCCGTTGCATGGCAGGCCCCCGTAACCCTCGTAGCTCCTGTGGAACATCCCCGTGTGCCGTCGAGTGCCAGCATGGCCCAGGCTCGCCGTCCGGTGCTGAGGGTTGTCCACAGGCGGTGGGTATTCGTCACACAAGTCGGTCAAGTCAGTCGTACGCGTCAAACCCGTGTGGGGGATCGGAACCCAACCGTCCCGGAGTCGGGACTTCCCCCGTGCGCAGCGGGTAACGTCGGGGCGTGCCCGCCGACCCACTGCACCGCGCCGGAATGTCACAGCGCAGCACGACGAGCCAGCCGCCGAGCGGCTCGGGGGCGAGCGCG
The DNA here is from genome assembly GCF_053591515.1 of Streptomyces sp. NPDC003011. Taxonomy (NCBI): domain Bacteria; kingdom Bacillati; phylum Actinomycetota; class Actinomycetes; order Kitasatosporales; family Streptomycetaceae; genus Streptomyces; species Streptomyces sp. NPDC003011. The sequence goes on along the minus strand of NZ_JBSFTY010000051.1, from coordinate 9,020 downwards.
ATCGAGGTGCGCAGGAGTGCCCGTCGACGCCGGACGGTCTCCGCGTACCGCGAGGGCGATCGCACCGTCGTGCTCATCCCTGCCCGGATGTCCGAGGCCGAGGAGCAGCGCTGGGTGAGCGTGATGCTCGACAAGCTGGCCGCCCAGGAGAGCAAACGCGTCCTCGGCGACGCCGAGCTGACCGAACGCGCGGAACGGCTGTCGGCCCAGTACTTCGACGGCCGGGCACGGCCCGACTCGGTGCGCTGGGTCACCAACCAGAACACCCGCTGGGGCTCGTGCACCCCCGCCGAGGGCAGCATCCGTCTGTCGCACCGGCTCCAGGGCATGCCCGAGTACGTCGTCGACTACGTTCTCCTCCACGAGCTGGCGCATCTGCTCGTGCCCGGACACGGGCCGCGCTTCTGGCGGCTGCTGGAGGCCTATCCGCGGACCGAACGGGCCCGGGGCTACCTCGAAGGCGTGGTCGCCGCCGAGCGGCTGCCCCATCTGCCGGGCGCCCGCGGGGAGTGACGATCCCCCCGCGCACGATCCCCTCCGCGTCCCCGATCGGGATTTCGTACCGGATCTGTACCGACTTCCGCCGGTGTCCGAGTTTGCCGTTAGCCTGTCGCGACGCACTTGCATTCGGGATGGGGGACGGTCGTTACGCATGGCCAGGGAATTCCAACGCGGCCACAAGGCCAAGATCAGTGACCTGACCGCGGGCACGGATCTGTACGTCGGTGTACAGATCTCCGGCCCCGGACTGACCTTCGACATCAGCTGCTTCGGTCTCGACGCCGACGAACGGCTCTCGGACGACCGGTACTTCATCTTCTTCAACCAGCCGAAGTCCCCCGAGGCATCCATTCAGCTTCTGGGTGCGCAGGCAGGCGACACCGAAGCCTTCCGGGTCACGCTCGACCAGATCCCGCCGCAGATCCAGAAACTGTCGTTCACGGCGACGCTCGACGGCGCGGGTCAGATGTCCCAGATCGCCCCCGGATACGTCCGGATCGTCGCCGGCGGCGAGGAGGTGGCCCGGTACTCCTTCGACGGCAGCGAGTTCTCCACCGAGCGCGCCGTGATGCTGGGCGACTTCTATCTCAAGGACGTGTGGCGGTTCGCCGCGGTCGGGCAGGGCTTCGACGGCGGCCTGGACGCGCTGCTGAAGAACTTCGGCGGCGAGGTCGCCGAGGAGGAACCCGCGCCCGCGCCGGCCGCCCCGGCGCAGACCCCGGCACCGACGTTCGCGCCACCGCCGCAGCAGACCCCGCCGCCGCCCGCACCCGCCTTCGGCGCGCCCGCCCCCGCACCCGCTCCGGCGCCGTCCGTCCACACGGCACCCACCATCATCGGGACCACTCCGCCCGGCGGAATCGGCGCCCCGCCCGCCACCCCGCCCGGTGGCCCGCCGCAAGCCCCCGCCGCGCCGACGAGTCCGCACATGTTCACGCCTCCCGGGGCGGGCCCGCAGACGTTCACGCCCCCGGGCGCTCCCGCGCCCTTCCCCGGCCAGGCACAGCCCTTCGGGGGAGGTACGGCGATCGCGGCCGTGCCGCCCGAGGCGAACGTGCGGGTCGTCCTGACGAAGTACGCCGAAGCCCCCGTCGGGGACCGCTGGACGGAACAGAACCCGCAGCTCGTGCGGGCCACGCTCACCAAGGGCGCCCCGATCCTCGCCAAGCAGGGAAGCATGGTCGCCTACCAGGGCGACATCGACTTCGCCCACAAGGGCTCCGGCCTGCTCGGCAAGCTCACCGGGGCGCTCACCGGACAAGGCATGTCCCTGATGCGCTGTTCGGGTGACGGTGAGGTGTTCCTCGCCGACGAGGCGAGCCGCGTCTTCGTCATCCGCCTCCAGGGCGAGCAGCTCTTCACCAGCGCGCAGGGAGTGCTCGCCTTCGACGAGGCGCTGGACACCGAGGTCCGCCGGATCGAGGGCGCGGGCCTGCCGGGCGGAGGCCTGTTCAGCATGCTCTTCTCCGGCACGGGAGCGGTCGCCGTGAAGACCCGCGGCGTGCCGGTCGTCATCCCCGTCGGCCCGGCCACCTACGTCGACGGGAACGCCGTCATCGCCTGGTCCGCCGGTGCGCAGGCCGTCACCACGACCGCGCTCAGGCTGCGCCGCTCCGGGTACTCCCGGCAGACCTCGGAGGCCGTGAACCTCCAGTTCCGCGGCGCTCCCGGCAACTTCGTCGTCGTACAGCCCTTCGAGGTGTGAGGCCCATGGACACCCAGACTCTCAGCGCGCACCGCGCCGCTTCGACCGGCGTCCGGATGACGGTGCACAGCTCCAAGACGCTCAAGGTCACCATGGCCGGCGGACACGATCTGCTGGCCAAGGCCGGCTCGATGATCGCGTACGAGGGCTATGTGCAGTTCGACGGACCGCCCGCCACCCTGCGCCGTTCGGCGCAGGAGATGGTCTCCGGTGAGGGCGGCCGGCTGATGCTCTGCCGCGGCGACGGCGACCTGTACCTCGCCGACTACGGCGGCGACATCATCGTCCTGCACCTCAACGGGGAGGCACTCTCCGTCAACGGCGCCACCCTGCTGGCCTGCGACGCCTCACTGGAACTGACCATCGAGCCGGTCAAGGGGCTCGCCAAGCTGTCCGGCTCGGGCCTGACCAACCTCGTCGTACGGGGCACGGGCTGGGTCGCGCTGGTCAGCCGGGGCATTCCGATGGCCCTGGACTGCGCCGAACGGGAGACCTACGTCGACCCGGACGCGCTCATCGCGTGGACCACCGGCCTGGACATGAAGGCCCGCCGCACGGTCAAGGCGAGCGCCCTCCTCGGGCGGGGCAGCGGTGAGGCCTTCCAGATCGGCTTCAAGGGCCAGGGCTTCGTGGTCGTCCAGCCGAGCGAGGACACCGGCGACCGATTCAAGATCCGGGGCTGAGGGGAGCACCAGGCACATCATGCACAGCACACTCTTCGCACACATCCCGGTGGAGTCCACCGGCCGCTACACCCTGCAGAACCCCCAGCTCCTCAAGACCGACGTCACCCGGGGCAGCAGCCCCGTGCTCGCCCGGCAGGGCGCCATGGTGGCCTTCGAGGGGCAGGTGGAGTTCGACAGCCAGTACCGCAACCGCAGCTGGCGCAACGTCGAACGGATGACCGGTGAGCGCCTGGAGCTCATGCGCTGCAAGGGCAACGGGGTGGTCTACCTCGCCAACCTGGCCCAGCACCTGCACATCATGGAGGTCGGCCGCGGCCTGACCGTCGACAGCTCCTACGTCCTCGCCTTCGACGGCTCCCTGGGCGTCGGCATCGTCGCGGTCGACAGCGCCGTGGAGATCGCGTCGGCGGGCGCCTACAACCTGGAGCTGTCCGGCACCGGGCAGGTCGTCCTCATGACCTCGGGCGAACCGCTGGTCATGGAGGTCACCCCGGAGAAGAACGTCTGCTGCGACGCGGACGCCGTGGTCGCCTGGTCCACGTCCCTGCGGACCCAGCTCCAGGCGCCCACCTCCACGTCCGCCGTGTGGCGTCGCAAGGGCTCCACCGGCGAGGGCTGGGAGATGCAGTTCTCCGGGACCGGCCACGTCCTGGTGCAGCCCAGTGAGCTGCTGCCGCCGCAGCATCTGCGTTCGTCGGGGCTGCTCGGCCAGTTCGGCATGCGGGGGAACTCCCTCGGGGCGAGCAACGCCTGAGCGCAGGCACCGCCCGGTAGGACACGCCGGGACGGCACACGCCATGAAGGCACACGTAAGGGGCGACCACCTGGCCGGTCGCCCCTTACTTCCGTGTGCGGCTCCCGTTCACAGCCGCGCGCGGGTCGCCTCGAGCAGTCGTACGACCGACGCGTCCGCCACGCCCGCCACCTCGTCGTAGCCGAACCAGCGCACGTCGAGCGACTCGTCGCTGACGGCGTGTGTCGCGCCGGACGGGGCCACGACCGCGTACTGGACGTCGAAGTGCCAGTGGCACGGCGGCGGGATCGCATGCCGGTCCAGGCGCACCGGGCCGCCCGGAAGCAGCGTCAGTCCCTCGATGCCGGACTCCTCCGTGGCCTCCCGCAGGGCCACCGCGTCGAGGGAGGCGTCCTGAGGCTCGCAGTGGCCGCCCATCTGGAGCCACGCGCGCAACTTCCTGTGCAGGGTCAGCAGCACCCGGCCGCGCTCCGGGTCGATCACCAGGGCGCTCGCCGTGATGTGACCCGAGCGGCACGCCTTCCACAGGCCGTCCGGGTGCTGCGCCACATGGTCGAGGTAGGCCTGCCGCAGCTCTCTTTGGTCCTCGTACTGCTTCAGGACGAGGACCGTGTCGTCGTACAGGCTCACTCGGTGTCGTCGCCCTTGTCCGCGTCCTTGGAGCCGTCGTCCTTCTTCTTCAGGTCGGGCTTGCCCGCCGCCTCGCCGAGCATCTTGTCCAGCTCGGAGAAGTCCAGCTGCTCGCGGTGCACGAAGCCGTCCGGGTCGTCCAGGTCGGAAGCGGTCGGCAGCATGTCCGGGTGGGCCCACAGGGCGTCCCGGCCGTCGACACCGCGCGCGTCGGTGAGCGAGGCCCACAGGCGGGAGGCGTCCCGCAGGCGGCGCGGGCGCAGCTCCAGGCCGATGAGCGTGGCGAACGTCTGCTCCGCCGGGCCGCCCGAGGCGCGACGGCGGCGCAGGGTCTCCCGCAGCGCGTCCGCGGACGACAGCCGGGGTTTCGCGGCCGTGTGCACGACCGCGTCGACCCAGCCCTCGACGAGTGCCAGAGCCGTCTCCAGACGGGCCAGGGCCGCCTTCTGCTCGGGCGTGTCCTCCGGCTGGAACATGCCCTGCTGGAGGGCGTCCTGCAGCTGCTCGGGGTTCTGCGGGTCGAACTGGCCGACGACGTCCTCCAGCTTGGCCGTGTCGACCTTGATCCCGCGCGCGTACCCCTCGACCGCGCCGAACAGGTGCGAGCGCAGCCACGGCACGTGCGCGAACAGGCGCTGGTGGGCGGCCTCGCGCAGGGCGAGATACAGCCGCACCTCGTCCCTCGGCACGCCGAGATCCTTGCCGAACGCCTCGATGTTCACCGGCAGCAGCGCGGCCTTGCCGGCCGGGCCGAGCGGCAGGCCGATGTCGGTGGACCCGACGACCTCGCCCGCGAGCACGCCGACGGCCTGACCGATCTGCGTGCCGAACATGGCGCCGCCCATCGAGCGCATCATGCCGATCAGCGGGCCGGCCATGGCCTGCATCTCCTCCGGCAGGACGTCGCCCATGGCGGCGCCCACCCGCTCGGCGACCGGGTCCACGAGTTCCTTCCACGCGGGCAGGGTCGCTTCGACCCACTCCGCGCGGCTCCAGGCCACGGCGGAGCCCGCGCCGGACGGCAGGGACGTCGCGTCGTCCAGCCACAGGTCGGCCAGGCGGACGGCCTCGTCGACCGCGTTGCGTTCGGCGGGGCCGACGCTCGCGTCCTTCGTGCCGTCGGCGGTGCCCTGGGAGACCGTCTGGCGGGCGATCTGCTTGGCCATGTCCCAGTTCACCGGGCCGCCCTCGTACGAGAGCATCTGGCCCAGCTGCTGGAAGGCGGCGCCCAGGTCGGTGGGGTTCAGCGAACCGAACATGGCAGCGAGCGGATTGTCCGCACCGGGGCCGCCAAAGCCTCCGGAGCCGGGCAGCCCGCCGAAACCGAACGGGTTGGCCGGTCCCTGACCACCGCCGCTCTGCGGGTCCTTCTTCTTGCCCTCGTCGCCGTCGTCCGGCTCCTCCGGCGGAAGGCCGAATCCGAATGGGGTGTCACTCACGGGATTCCTCGGCTGATAAGGCCGCCGGTTGTCCCGACGGCGCGACTGCCCGATAACACCACCCAGCGTAGACACCAATGGGCGGTTCGGGCCTCGGTGCTTCGCCGACTGTCGGCCTGCGGCAGGATGGATGCCACCTGGTACGTACGCGTCACTCGCGTCCGTACTGAAGACAACCGCTGGAGACGCCCGGTGAGTTCCCCAGATCCGCAGGTTCGCGCAGCGCGAAACCCGTCAACCAGTCCCGCCATGCGCGGGCCCGTCGTCGCGGTCACCGGTGCCGCGTCCGGCATCGGCGCCCTGCTCACCGAGCGGCTCGCCGCTTCGCAGGAGATCAGGCAGGTCATCGCGCTCGACGAGCGGCGGGGCGAGTGCGCGGCGGCGCAGTGGCACATCCTGGACGTCCGGGATCCGGCCATCGCGGAGAAGCTGCGGGGCGCCGACGCGGTGGTGCACCTGGCTCTCGATCTCGACCTGGAGACCGATGCCGCCGCCCGGACGGCCTACAACGTGCGGGGGACGCAGACCGTGCTGACCGCGGCCGCGGCGGCCGGGGTCCACCGGGTCGTGCTGTGCACGTCCTCCATGGTCTACGGCGCCCTGCCGGACAACGAGCTGCCGCTGTCGGAGGACGCCGAGCTGCGGGCGACGGCGGAGGCGACCGGGGTCGGCGACCTGCTGGAGATCGAGCGGCTGGCCCGCAGGGCCCCTCGGGCGCATCCGGGACTCAACGTCACCGTCGTGCGGCCCGCAGTCCTGGTGGGCGGCACGGACACCGCGCTGACCAGGTACTTCGAGTCGCCCCGGCTGCTCGTCGTCACCGGGTCCCGGCCCGCCTGGCAGTTCTGTCACGTCGAGGACCTGTGCAGTGCGCTGGAGTACGCCGTCCTGGAGAAGGTCGACGGTGAGCTCGCCGTCGGGTGCGACGGATGGCTGGAGCAGGAGGAGGTCGAGGAGCTGACCGGGATCCGGCGGATGGAGCTGCCGTCGGCGGTCGCGCTCGGGGCGGCGGCCCGGCTGCACCGCATCGGGCTCACGCCGTCCCCGGCGGGGGACCTGGCGTACACGATGTACCCCTGGGTGGTGAGCGGGAGCCGGCTGCACGACGCGGGGTGGCGGCCGCGGTGGACCAATGAGGAAGTGCTCGCCGAGCTCCTCGAAGAGGTTTCCGGGAGGCACACGGTGGTCGGGCGGCGGCTCGGGCGCAAGGACGCGACGGCGGCCGGGGCCGCGGGGGCGACGGTGGCCCTGCTGGGTGCGGCGGCCGTGGTCCGGCGGGCCCGCAAGGCGCGGCGGCGGATCTGAGGGACGCGACGGCACGCGGGTCTCGGACGGCGCCCGCGCCGGGCGTGCGTCCCACACGGGCCCCCACTCTCCCCGCCTCGGCGACTCGTCCGTGCCGCCCAGGGGCACGACTCCCCGCAGCCTGACGGCGTCGGCTCTCCAGGAGGCTCCGAACGGCCACGCGCGCGTGCCGGGCGATCGCGGTTCCCCGTCGTGGCCGGCGTACGGCACGATGGAGGCATGGCACCCACACACGACCATCCCGGTGAGCAGGTCGCGCAGGACCCGGTCAAGCTGCTCGCCATTCGTGAGACGGCTCTCTCCCTGGACGAGGTCTTCCGGGCCGTCGGGGACGACGCCGCCGGAGGGACCGCCCTGTTCGTGGGGACCGTGCGGAACCACGACGGGGGTGCCGATGTCCAGGCACTCGGGTATTCGTGTCACCCCAGTGCCGAGGCCGAGATGCGGCGGATCGCCGAGAAGGTCGTCGCGGAGTACCCGGTGCGGGCGCTCGCCGCGGTCCACCGGATCGGGGACCTCGGGGTCGGTGACCTCGCCGTCGTCGTCGCCGTTTCCTGCCCTCACCGGGGTGAGGCCTTCGAGGCCTGCCGGAAGCTGATCGACGATCTCAAGCACGAGGTGCCCATCTGGAAGCACCAGACGTTCTCCGACGGGACCGAGGAGTGGGTCGGCGCCTGCTGAACGGGCCCGCCTGCACAGTCCGGCCCGCCCGCTGAATCCGGCCCGCCCGCCGAACCCTCGTTCGTCCTTCACCTCTCCGGTTGCGTAACCGCACCCCTGGCGTGAGCGTTGTCCGTGCGGATGGTTAATCTGCTGATCAGTCAGTTGCGATCGTTCGGTGGCGATCGTTCAGGTGGGGTTGGAGGTCGGCATGGGGGCGCTCGTCTGGTTGCTGATTCCGCTGTTGGCCGCGATCGGCGCCGGTGTGTGGGGCAGTTGGGCCAACCGGACCCGGAAGGCCCGCAGCGACGGCCCCGAACTGGACGGATATGCCCGGTTCCGTGCGGCCATGGAGAAGCCCCGCTCCGGCACATGACCCGACGCGTCCGGCGCATGACCCGGACGCGGCCCTGACGATGCGCTGACAGGGACGTCCCGTACTGTCGTGCTATGCCACGCCGCACCGCGACGATGCTCGCCTCCACCCTGATGCTGATCGCGCTTCTGTGCGCGGGAGTCTTCATCAACGTGCCGTATTCGGAGATGTCACCGGGGCCGACCGTGAACACGCTCGGGGACCACGACGGCGAGCCGGTACTCCAGATCTCGGGGCGCAGGACGTACGGGTCGAGCGGGCATCTGAACATGACCACCGTGCGGGTCACCAGCGCCGACTACAAGATGAACCTCGTCGAGGCCGTCTACGGGTGGCTCGCGCACGACAACAAGGTCGTGCCGCACGACACGCTCTACCCCGACGGCAAGACCGAGGAGCAGTCCACCCAGGAGAACGCCGAGGAGTTCAGCCAGTCCCAGGAGAGCGCCAAGGTCGCCGCCCTGAAGGAGCTGGACGTCCCGGTACGGTCCTGGGTGATCGTCTCGACCGTCGTCAAGGACTCCCCGGCCGAGGGCAGGCTGCACGCCGGTGACGTGATCAAGGCCGTCGACGGTACGACGGTGAAGGAGCCGGCCGACGTCGCCGAGCTGGTGACCGAGCACAAGCCGGGGGAGAAGGTCTCCTTCACGATCGTGCCCGCGAAGGAGCAGGCCGCCGCCGAGAAGAAGAACAGGACGGCGACCAGGACGCAGGACGTGACCATCACGACCGCGACCTCCGACGACAGCGGCGAGAAGCGGGCCATCGTCGGGATCTCCGCGGGGACCGACCACACGTTCCCGTTCACCATCGACATCAAGCTCGCCGACGTGGGCGGGCCGAGTGCCGGCCTGATGTTCGCGCTCGGCATCTACGACAAGCTCACCCCCGGCAGCCTCACCGGTGGCGCCTTCGTCGCCGGCACCGGCACCATCGACGACGACGGCAAGGTCGGCCCGATCGG
>NZ_JBSFTY010000050.1:0-71535 GCF_053591515.1 Streptomyces sp. NPDC003011 | reverse complement strand
ACAGCTACCTGCACACCGCCGTAGACGACCACTCCCGCCTCGCCTACAGCGAGATCCACGCGGACGAGAGGAAGGAGACCGCCACCGGCTTTTGGACCCGCGCCCAGGCGTTCTTCACCCAGGCCGGGATCACCGTCGAGCGGGTCCTGACCGACAACGGCTCCTGCTACCGCTCACGCGACTGGCGCGACCTGCTGGCGGCAGCCGGGATCACCCACAAGCGAACCCGGCCCTACCGGCCGCAGACCAATGGCAAGGTCGAACGCTTCAACCGCACCCTGCTCGACGAGTGGGCCTACGCCCGCCCCTACCGCTCGGAGACCGAACGACGCGAGGCGTTCCCTGGCTGGCTGCACACCTACAATCACCACCGCGGACACACCGCGCTGAAAGGCCAACCACCCGCCAGCCGCGTCCCCAACCTCACGGGTCAATACACCTAGGATGCCGGGATGGCCCTCTACCCGGAGATCGAAGCCTACGACCACGGCATGCTCGATGTCGGTGACGGCAACCGCGTCTACTGGGAGACCTGCGGAAACCCGCGGGGCAAGCCCGCGCTGGTGCTGCACGGCGGCCCAGGGTCCGGCTGCACTCCGTACTTCCGGCGTCTCTTCGACCCGGCCGCGTACCGGATCGTGCTGCTCGACCAGCGCGGGTCCGGACGGTCCTGGCCGCCCGCGAGCGTGTACGACACCGACATGAGCGTGAACACGACCGCTCATCTCATCGCCGACCTGGAGCTGCTGCGGCGGCACCTGGGGATCGGGCGATGGCTGGTGTGGGGCGTGTCGTTCGGGTCGGTACTGGGGCTGCGGTACGCGCAGACGCACCCCGGAGCCGTGTCGGAGATGGTGCTGACAGGGGTCGCGACCGGATCGAATGCCGAGGTGGCCCTGCTGACGAGAGGGCTGGGCAGGATTTTCCCCGAGGCGTTCGAGGCCTTCCTGGCCGGATTGCCGCAGGGGGAGCGGTCCGGCAACCTCGCCGCCGCCTACAACCGGCTGATCGAGTCGACCGATCCGCAGGTGCGGGAGCGGGCGGCACGGGCGTGGACGGACTGGGAGACGGCGACGATTCCCGCGCCGCCGCGATCGGTCGAGCGCTTCGAGGACCCGATGTTCCGGCTGGGCTTCGCCCGGACGGTCACCCACTACTTCGGCAACGACCACTTCCTGGGCGAGGGCAACGACGAGGGGGTCGTGCTGCGTGACGCGGCCCTTCGCAAGGACATCCCCGGGACGCTCGTCCAGGGCAGCCTCGACTTCGGCAATCTCCTGGGCACCGCCTGGCGGCTCCACCATGCCTGGACGGGGAGCGAGTTGGTGATCGTGGACGAGGCGGGGCACGACGCTGGGGCGCCGCCGGTGGCGCGGGCACTGGTGGCGGCGACGGACAAGTACGCGACCCGCTGACGGCCCACGTCCAACGGACAAGTACGCGACCCGCTGACGGCCCACGTCTAGGGGACGTCGGCCTCGCCGAACAACTGCCGTACCGTCGAGCGGTAGTTGGTCCGGACGTGGGCGAGTGCGTGCGTGCGGGCGCGCTCCGGGTCGCCGGAGGCGATCGCCTCGTACAGCTCGCGGTGTTCCACGAGGAGTTGCGGCCACTCCTCGTTGCGCCGGGTCATCCAGCGCAGGCGGCCGGCGACCGGTTCGAGCGAGGCGGTCAGCAGGCTGTTGCCGGCCATGGCCACGATGCGGTCGTGCAGACGGCTGTTGATGTCGGTGATCGCCTCCGCGTCCCCCGCCTCGGTCGCGGTGGTCGCCTGTGCCAGGAGTTCCTCGACCTCGGCCAGCTCCTCGGGTGTCGCGCGGGCCGCGGCCAGTCCGGCCGCGTACACCTCCAACGCCTCGCGCAGTTCGAAGAGTTCCCTGACGTCGGCCGGGGTGAGACGCCTGACGACCGTGCGGCGCGGGGTCTCGAAGTGGACGAACCCCTCGGCGACCAGGGCGCGGATCGCCTCGCGGACCGGGACGCGTGAGACTCCGAAACGTTCGGCCAGCTCCCGTTCGACCAACCGGTCGCCGGGACCGAGGCGGCCCGCGATGATCTCCTGGCGCAGGGTGGCCAGGACGCGCTCGCGCACCGCGCCGAGGGGCTCGGTCTTCGTCATGGAGCTCATGGGCCCATCTTCGCCGACTCCCAGGGTGTTTTACGGAGCGTTAACGGAGGCGACATCGGTCGGAACGGTTGACGGGAGGACCATGACCGCAGTTTGGTATACCAAATGCGCGCCAAGCGACCGGAACCTGCCATCGGAAAGTAATCCTCCTCCGTCCCTCGGCTCCTCCTGGAGGCCCCGTGTCCCTCGCCGACTCCGCCGAAGCCACCGGCACCGCGGCGTTCGTCCCCGACCCCCGGCTCACGAACGAAGACCTCGCCCCCGCTTACAAGCGCAACTGGAAGGTCTTCGATCTCTTCGCCCTGTGGATGTCCGACGTCCACAACCTCGGCAACTACACGTTCGCCGCCGGTCTGCTCTTCCTCGGCATGAACGTCTGGCAGGTCTTCACGTCCTTGCTCGTCGGCTTCATGGTCATCTATGTCGGGATGAACATGATGGGCCGCATCGGGCAGCGCACCGGCGTTCCCTTCCCGGTCGTCAGCCGCATCGCCTTCGGCGTCTGGGGTGCGAACATCCCTGCTCTGATCAGAGCCGTCATCGCCATCATGTGGTACGGCATCCAGACCTACCTCGCCTCCGTCGCCGTCAACGTGATGCTGCTCGCTGCCTGGCCGGGCCTGGAGTCGTGGACGCGTCACTCGTTCCTCGGCCTCGACGCGCTCGGCTGGGTGTCCTTCGTGGCGCTGTGGCTGGTCCAGGCCGCGATCATGAGCCAGGGCATGGAGTCCATCCGCAAGTTCCAGGACTTCTGCGGACCGGCCATCTGGGTCGTGATGATCGCGCTGGCCGTGTGGATCCTCGCCAAGGCCGGCTGGACCATCTCGCTCACCTCCACCCCGCACCCGGTCTCCGTCGGCGAGCAGTGGCGGCAGTGGTTCGGCGCGGTCGGCCTGATCCTCGCCACCTACGGCACGCTGATGTTGAACTTCTGCGACTTCTCCCGCTTCGCGCCCGACTACAGGACGGTGCGGCGCGGCAACTTCTGGGGTCTGCCCGTCAACTCGACGGCCTTCGTGATCCTGTCGGTCATCGTCACCGCGGGCGCGTACGAGGTGTTCGGCAAGGAGATCACCGACCCCGCCCACCTCGTCGCCGAGATCGGCACCACCTGGGTGCTGGTGGTGGGCGCGCTGACCTTCGCCATCGCCACCATGGGCGTCAACATCGTCGCCAACTTCGTCTCACCGGCGTACGACCTGGCCAACGTCTGGCCGCAGAAGATCAGCTTCAAGGTCGGCGGCATGATCAGCACCGTGGTGGCACTGCTGGTGACCCCGTGGAACCTCTTCTCCAACCCCACGGTCGTCAACTACTTCCTCGGCGGACTCGGCGCCTTCCTCGGCCCGCTGTTCGGCGTGATCATGGTCGACTACTACTGGGTCAAGCGCGGCCGGGTCGACATCGACGCACTGTTCGACGCCCGGCCCGGCTCCCGCTACCACTACCGCAAGGGCGTCAACCCCAAGGCGCTGTGGGCGTTCCTGCCCTCGGCCGGGGTCGCGGCGGTGCTCGCGCTGGTGAAGACGTTCAGCGATGTCGCCCCGTACTCCTGGTTCATCGGCACGGCGCTGGCCGCCGGACTCTACGTGGCGCTGGGCCGCGCCGACCGCGCGGCCGACTCCGTGACCATCTCCGAGAAGACCGAGAAGACCGAGAAGACCGAGAGAGCCGACAGCGCCGATAAGTCCGGTAAGGCTACGAAGACCACGAAGACCACGAAGACCGTGGAGGCTTGAGGAACGTGCGGATCGTCGTCACCAACTGCAACACCACGCAGGAGATGACCGAGGAGATCGTACGAGGTGCCCGGGCCGCCGCCGGGGCGGGCACCGCCGTGACCGGACTGACCCCGGTCTGGGGACCCGAGTCCGCGGAGGGCTGGCTCGACAGCTACCTTTCGGCCGCGGCGGTCCTCGACCTGCTGCGCACGTACGAAGGCCCGCCGTACGACGCCGTGGTCATGGCCGGCTTCGGAGAACACGGGCGGGAAGGCGTCCGGGAGCTGGTGGACGTACCGGTCGTCGACATCACCGAGGCCGCCGCGCACCTGGCCTGTCTGCTCGGGCGGCGCTACGGGGTCGTCACCACGCTGGAACGGTCGTGCGGCCAGATCGAGGACAGCCTGGAACTGGCGGGTGTGGGACGCAACTGTGCCGCTGTCGTCGGTACGGGGCTCAGCGTCCTCGACCTGGGGGCCGGGAACGGGGACGGGGCTGGCGGGGCTGGGGACGGGGGCGCGGGCGCGGGCCGGAGCCGTGCTGAGGCAGCGTTCCTCGCGGCGGCCGAGCGGGCGTGCCGGGCCGGGGCCGAGGTGCTGGTGCTGGGCTGTGCCGGGATGACGGGTCTGGAGCGGACGGTGGGGGAGAAGCTGGGGATTCCGGTCGTCGACGGGGTGGCGGCGGCGGTGAAGCTCGCGGAGTCCCTGGTCGCGCTCGGCCTGACGACGAGCCGGGCGGGGAGCTATGGGAAGCCGGTGCCGAAGAGGCGGGTGTGGGGACCGCCGTCTCCGTCCGCGGGGTGACGTGGCGCACCCCGGTTCACGGACGTACCCGCTCCGGGACGACGGCCGTCGCCGTGATCTCCACCAGCTGCCCCGTGTATCCGAGGCATGCCACGCCGATCAACGTCGACGAGTGCGGGCCGGTACTGAGCCCGGACGCCTCGACGACCTCCCAGACGGCGGAGAGCACCGCGGGTTCACCGCTCACGACGTGCACGTCGGTCGACACGACGTGCGCCAAGTCGCTGCCGACTGCGCGCAGTTGCTCATCCAGGTTCGCGATCACCCGTTCGGCCTGCCGCACCGGGTCTCCCGCGCCGACCAGTCGCCCCTCGGCGTCGAGGGGGACCGACCCGGCCAGGAAGGCGAGCTTGGTGCCGGCCTCGACGACGGAGGCGTGGGAGTAGGCCGGCGGCGGGAAGAGGGTGGGGACGGTGACGCGCTGGATCACGTGGGCTCCTGTGCCGGCTGTGGTGGACGATCTGACGATCTTTGCTGGTCCTGGCTCGCAGTCGCATCCGCATTTCCGGTCATGCCTCATCCATCCCTGGTCCCGGGAGACCGCTCGCTCCGCACCCCGGGGGCTTGGCCGTTGTCCTCGGAGACGCCTTGGCCCTGGCCCCGCGCCACCACCCGGAACTCCTCGCTCCGCTCGGCGGACTCCACACGCTCCAGCCGGTACAGCCTGACCTGCGGCGCGGATCTGAGCCGCGGATCGAGACTGAGCCGGTCCGGCGACCCGAGCAGCCGGTGCACCAGCCCGCCGGTCCACCCCCGCAGACGCAGCCCGGCCAACGACACGTACCGCCGCCCGTCCTCCTCGTGCAGCCCGCGACTCACCATGCCTGCCTGCCTCCCCGTGGTGCGCCACGGTCCGACGACCGCGACTCGACGTAACGCTCTGTGACGACAGATCCCATTGAAGCGCGCCCCACTGACAATCACCCCGAGACGGACGAGGCCGAACAGACCGAACGCCCCCAACACACCCAACACACCCAACACACCCAACACACCCAACACATGGAGTGCGCCGAACGGACCGGGTGGTGGCAGGCAAGGCCGGGCTCTCATGGCGACGGACTGAGGGCCGGACCCGGGGCCGACGGGGCTCAATTCCGTAGAGGCGCGGCCTCCTGGTCCGTACCCTGCGGCCATGCCTTCCCTCACCGACCCCGTCTTCCTCGACACCACCGCCGACCGTCTCGCCGCCCTCCCCGCCGTCCGCGCCGTGGCCCTCGGCGGCTCCCGGGCGCAGGGCACCCACACGCCCGATAGCGACTGGGACCTGGCCGTCTACTACCGCGGCCCCTTCGACCCCGCCGACCTGCGGGCCCTCGGCTGGGAGGGAGAGGTCTCCGAAGTCGGCGGCTGGGGCGGCGGGGTGTTCAACGGGGGCGCGTGGCTCACGATCGACGGGCGGCGCGTGGACGTGCACTACCGCGATCTGGACGTGATCGAGCACGAGGTCGCGGAGGCGGAGGAGGGACGCTTCCGGGTGGAGCCGCTGCTGTTCCACCTCGCGGGGATCCCGAGCTACCTGGTGGTCGCGGAACTGGCGGTCAACCGGGTGCTACGAGGCGAACTCCCGCGACCGGCGGCGTATCCGGAGAAACTGCGCACCTCCGCCGCCGAGCGCTGGCGCGGCACCGCCCACGCCACCCTCGCCTACGCGAAGACCCATCACGCCCCGGCGGGCCGCCTCACGGAGGTCGCCGGCGCACTCGCCACAGCCGCGATGCAGGCGGGCCACGGCGTGCTCGCGGCGCGGGGGGAGTGGGTGACGAACGAGAAGCGGTTGTTGGAGCGGGCGGGGTTGCGGGGTGTCGACGGCATCCTCGGACGACTGCGGCCGGAACGGGACATGTTGGCGGGAGCCGTAGCGGACGCGGAGAGACTCCTCCTGCAATAGGCCTTTGAGGAACCCCCCTCCCGCCGATCGTCACATCCCCGAAATGCGGCCGTTCCCTTTCCTCCGAGAGCGCGATCTACCGTGGAGACACGGGCCGCACCTTCCGGCCCTCAGCCCATGGCCCGGTCACCGTCGCCCGAAGGCTCACTCCCGCCCTCGTCCAGACGACTGGAGCCCCGTGTCGCGCCCCGCTGCTCTGACCCTTCCGCCCTGGCTCGCCCATGCTCTCCGTGCCCAGCGGGGGCCCGTGCCCTGGAACGCGGTCGGGCGGGGGGCGCTGTCCGCCGGGCCGTTGCTGCTCGCGGCCGTGCTGGCTGGCCGTACGTCCCTGGGGGTCGTCGCCGCCGTCGCCGCCATGCTGGCCGGGATCAACGACCGGCCCGGCAGCCGGCGGGCCTCCGTCCGGCGGATCGGGGTGCCCGCGCTCGCGGGAGCGGGTGGCATGTTCATGGGGACGTACGCCGGAGGGCATGCCGGAGCCGTGGTCCTGACCGTGCTGTTCACCCTCTTCGGGCTGGTGGCCGGGAGCGTCAGCGCTGTGGGCCCCGTCGCCTCCGGGGCCGGGACCCAGTTGCTCGTCGCCTCCGCCATCGGGGCCGGGATGCCGCTGCCCGAGCCGGGCTGGCAACGCGCGCTCGCCTTCCTCGTGGGGGCCGGATGGCTGCTGGGACTGCGACTGGTCCTGCCCACGCCCGGTGCCATCGCCGGGGACTACCGGTTCGACGGGGAGCGCAAGGCCGTCGCCGCGGTCTACGAGGCCGTGGCGGACCTCCTCGACGCCGCCGGTACACCGCGGGCCAGCGGCCGTCGAGCCGCGCTCACCGCCGCGCTCGACCACGCGCAGGACGCCCTCGGCGGGCCCCGGCTGCGGCGGTACGCCAGTTCCGCGGCCGAGCGGCGGCTGCACGCGCAGTACGCCGCCGCGCTGCCGCTGGCGGAGGCCGCGACCGCGCTCGCCTGGGCCGGCGACAGTGTCTCCGGGCGCGCCTCCGAGGGGCCCCGGCGTCTCGCTGCCGCCGTACGCGACCACCGGCACACCGGGCCCCTGCCCGCGCCCTCCCGTTCGGCGCCCGGGCTGCGCGCCCTCGACGACGCCCTGCTGCACGCCGCCGAAGCCTTCGACCGGGCCACGGGCACCGACCTGCACACCCGCAGGCGTACGGCCGGAACCCTGTTCCGTGCCGTGTTCGGGGCCGGGGGGCGTGAGTACGGACTTCGGGTCGCCCTCTGCTTCGGGGCCAGCGTCGGCGTCGCCCAGGCCCTGCACCAAGCGCGCTGGTACGGGCAGCACGAGCACTGGTACTGGCTGCCCGCCACCGCCGTCTTCCTCGTCAAGCCCGACCTGGGGCCGCTCGCCTCACGGGTGCTGTGCCGCGCCGCCGGGACCGTCCTGGGCGCCCTCGTCTTCGCCGGGTTCGCGGCCGTGCTGCCCCGGCCGGAGGGGCTGATCGCGCTCGTCGCCGTCAGCGGCGCCCTCATTCCCGTGGCCACACGGCACTTCGCCGCGCAGACCGCCGTCGTCACCGTCCTCGTGCTGTCGCTGGTGATGGTCGACGGCGAGCCGCAGGCCTCCGCCGGCCGGATCGGGGAGACGCTGCTGGCCTGCGCGATCGTGCTCATCGTGGGTCACCTGCCGATGCCGGGGCAGCGGGCCGGCGGGGTGCGCGCCAGACTCGCCGCGGCGCGCGGCGCGGCGCAGGCGTATCTGGCCCATGTCCTGCGGGAGTCCGAGGCACCCGCACTGCACGCCGCCCCGCCCGCCGCCCCGCCCGCCGCCATGCCCGCTGTCACGTCCGCCGCCCCGCCCCCTGTCGCCTCCGCCGACACCGGCTCCGACAGCCGCGCCGTCCGCTGGACGCTCCGTCGCGAGGCCTACCGCGCCCTCGCCGAGGCCCGTACCGCCATCACCCTCGCCGCGGCGGAACTCCCCGCGCTGGCCCGGCATTCGCAGGGCGCGGACGAGATCGCCGCCACCCTCGAACGGCTCGTCGACACGACCACCGCCTGCGCCGTGCACCTTGACGACACGGGACGTCTCGGCCCGCGGCAGACCGAACGCCTCACCGAACTGCTGGACGAACTGGCCAAGGAGCCCGCCCCAGACGGGCCGCGGATTCCTGGCCTGCCCGTCGCAGGGTGACTCCGGAATCACCAAGCGGGTGACTCTTGGAACCCTCGCCCCCAAGCCGGGGGACCCGCCCCCGCCTCCGAGCCGAACGCCCCCGCCTCCCCCCCTCCCTCTACCCCACACGCACCCACACCGGCGCGTGATCCGACCCGGGTGCCCCGCGTCGCTCCGCCGGGTCCGGTCCCACCGACGGGAGGCGCGGTGGGCCGTCGCCCGGGAGGCCCGTGCCCGCCTCCGTGAGCCGGTGGACCAGGCGGTGGCTGACCAGGACATGGTCGATCAGTTCACGGCGGCCGGAGGTGACACGGGAGTAGCGCTGCTCGACCGGGATGAGCGGGGCCACGTTCCACAGGCGGGCCGCGTCGCCCCGGTCGGCCACATCGTGGCCGGGGGTGCCGATCTCGGAGCCGGGCGGGCCGAGCAGGATCTGCGTGGTCGCCGCCCGCACCTCGTCGTTCAAGTCGCCCAGTACGACGACGTCCCGCTCGCGGCCGCCGCCGGCCGCCCGCCGACCGTTCAGCGGCTCGCCGGCCAGCAGTTCGCCGGCCAGCAGCTGGTCGGCCAGCGCGCGCAGGGCAGTCGCCTCGGCCGCCCGCCGGCCGAGGGCATACGCCCCGTACCGCGCCCGTTCCCCCTCGTCGCGCGGCTGGAAACGGCCGCCCGGATACGACAGCAGCTTCGACTTGAGATGGGCGACCGCCACCCGCAGCGGGCCCTGCCCGGTCTCCGCCTCCACCGCCAGGAAACCGCGGCCCGCTTCCGCCACCGGCACCCCCGCGTCGTCCGCCTGCACCGGACGCACCTTCGCCGGGAACGCGCTCGTGTCGGCCAGCACCTCGAACGGTGTCCGGCCGAGGAAGCCGACCCGGATGCCCCGGCCGTCCGGACGCCGGGACAGCGCGAGGTGCCAGTCGCCGTCCAGCATCCCGGCCAGGTCCCGCAGGGCCCCCGGCTCCCCGACCTCCTGCACGCCGAGCAGCGCCGGGTCCAGTTCCGTGATCACGGCGGCGAGGGCGGCCAGCTTCGCCTCGTACGCGGCCTTGTCCGCCGGGCCGAACGGGCCGCCGGGACGGTACAGGTTCTCCAGGTTCCAGGTGCCGAGGAGCATGCCGGGCTCCTTCCGGAAGCCGTCGGGCAGCGGCGGTGGGAGGGCGCGGCCGGCGTGGGCGGCCCCAGGCCAGCGTGCCCGCCCGGAGCACACCCGGACAGGGCCACGACAGGATGCGCGGTTCGGCTCACACGCCGTGACGACGGCGTCGTACGTTGGCGGGATGACGCCCTCTCCCGCAGAGCACGCCGAAGGCACAGGCACAGCCGATCTCGTCGTCACCGGCTGCACCGTCCTCGTGCACGACGACCAGGAGCGGATCGGTTTCCAGGAGGACGCCGCGATCGTCGTACGGGACGGAGTCGTCCGGTCCGTGACGACCGCCGCCGCGGTAGCGGACCGGCCCGCCGCCGAACGTCTCGACGCGCGCGGTCAGGTCGCCCTGCCGGGGCTGGTCAACTGCCACACCCATGCCCCGATGGTCGCCCTGCGCGGCCTCGCCGAGGACGTGCCCACCGAGGAGTGGTTCAACGACGTCGTCTGGCCCGTGGAGTCCAACCTCACGGAGCGGGACGTGGAGTTGGGGGCGCGGCTCGCCTGCGCCGAGATGATCCGGGGCGGCGTCACCTGCTTCGCGGACCACTACTTCGCCATGGACGCGGTCGCCGCCGTCGTCGCCGAGTGCGGGATCCGTGCCCACCTGGGGCAGGCGTACTTCTCCTCGCAGGGGCCCGAGGGGAGGGAGAGCTCCCTGGAGTTCGCGCTACGGCACCGGGGTGGCGCCGGCGGCCGCATCACCACCGCCCTCGCCCCGCACGCCCCCTACACCGTGGACGACACCGACCTCGCGGCCACCGCCGAACTCGCGCACGCCCACGGCCTTCCCGTGCACATCCACGCCTCCGAGAACCGCGACCAGACCGACACCAGTCTCGCCCGGCACGGCGTCACGCCGATCGAGGTCCTCCAGCGCACCGGGATCCTCGACACGGACGTGCTGCTCGCCCACGGCACCGGGATCGTCGAGCGGGACCTGCCCGTCCTCGCGGGCGCCGGGGGCCGTACGGCCGTGGCCACCGCTCCCCGCGGCTACCTCAAGTTCGCCTGGCCCACCACCACGCCGGTCCGCGCCCTGCGCGACATCGGTGTCCCCGTCGGACTCGCCACGGACGGCGCCGCCTCCAACAACTCCCTCGACGTGTGGGAGGCGATGGCGCTGACCGCCCTGATCCAGAAGTCCACGACCGGGGACCCGCGCTGGCTGACCTCCCGGCAGGCCCTGCACCACGCGACGCTGCAGAGTGCCCGGGCGGTGGGACTCGGCGAAGCTGTCGGCAGCATCGCGCCCGGACGGCGGGCCGACCTGGTCCTCGTCGACCTCACCGGCCCGCACACCCAGCCCGTCCACGACCTCGCCGCGACCCTCGTGCACAGCGCCCGCTCCTCCGACGTCCGTACGACGATCGTCGACGGACGGATCCTGATGCGCGACCGCGAGCTGCTGACGATCGACGTCCCCGCGGTGGTCGCGGAGCTGGGGACACGGCTGCCCGCCCTCGTCGACCGGAGCCACGGCAGGCGCATCCAGGACTACGCCACCTGAACCGCAGGAGTGGGAGGAACCCAAGGGGCGCGCGTCGACAGTCGGGGCGCGTGCGGGGAGTGAGCCCGTTCTTTATCACGATGAGTACGATGACTGACACCTAAAGTAAGAGAAGCGACCGGAAAGTAACCGAATCCTCACGGTGCGCGCTGAACGCGTGTCAACTACGTCTCAGTCCAGCAACTGAGCGAGGCGTTCTCCCCCTGGAAGGCGTTAACTCCTACAAGTTACGAACGCTTTCTGGAGGTGCAGGGTGGTGAACGGGCGAACAGTGCTCGAACGCTTTCCCGCAGGTGGGCCGCGAGGCTCGTGGCCGGCGGAGGAGTTCGCGCACGCGCGGCGGCTTGAAGGGCTGCAGGCCGAGGTCGTGATGGATCTCGCGACCGACACGTTCCTGGTGATCGTGCGCAGTGGGGAGGCGGCGGCCGACGCCGTCGCGTGAGGTCAGCCCGCCTTCGGGGCGGGCACCTTCCTCGGATCGTTCGTCTGCCCCGGCTTGTTCCTCTGCCCCGGCCCGTCCGCCTCTCCCGGCCCGTCCGCCTCTCCCGGTCCGTCCGCCTCTCCCGGCCCATTCGCCTCTCCGGGCCCGTTCGCCTCTCCCGGTCCGTCCGACTGTTCCGGTCCGTCCGTCTGCCCCGGCTCGCTTGTCCGTGCCGGTACCTTCGTCGTGAACTGTTCCGCCTGGAGCGAGTACAGCTCCGCGTAGACCCCGCCGGTCGCCAGCAGCTGGTCGGGCGTGCCGGACTCCACGAGCCGGCCCTGGTCCAGGACGTGCACCAGGTCCGCGTGCCGGACGGACGCCAGCCGGTGGGTGATGAGGATGACCGTCTGCCCCGTACCGGCCAGGGCGCGGATCTTCTCGAAGACCTCCAGCTCCGCCCGCGCGTCCAGGGCCGCCGTCGGCTCGTCCACGATCAGGATGTGCCCGCGCCGGTACGCGGCCCGGGCGATCCCCAGGCGCTGCCACTGGCCGCCGGACAACTCGTGCCCGCCGCTGAAGTTGCGGGCGAGCAGGGTGTCCAGCCCGCGCGGCAGATCCACCAGCACCTCCTCGGCCCCGGCCTCCGTGACCGCCTCCGTGATCCGCTCGTCGGTGAGCGGCGTCGAGGAACGGCCTACGGCCACGTTGACGCGGGCGGTGAACGGCCACCGCTTGAAGTCCTGGGCGACCATCGCGACCCGTTCGGCGAGCCGGTGGCGGTCGGCGGTGGCCGCGTCGACGTCGTCCCACAGGATCCGGCCCTGGTCAGGGGCGTACAACCCGGCCAGCAGCTTGACCAGGGTCGTCTTGCCCGAACCGTTCTCGCCGACCAGCGCGACGATCTTGCCGAGCGGGACGGTGAGGGTCACGTCGTCGAGCGCGGGACGGGTCGCGTCACCCGGGTAGGTGAAGCTGACGTTCTCAAACCGGATCTCGCGCGGATCGTCCGGCAGCGCGGCCCCGCCCACCGGGATCGCCCGTTCGGCCGCCTCGACGTGGAGCCGCTGGAGGTCACCGACGAACAGCGCCTCCTCGTGCAGGGCGTTCATCTCCACGACCAGGGTGGCGAGGCTCTGCGAGCCGGTCCGGATGGCGATCACGGCCGTCCCCGCCACCGACAACGCCATCGCGCCCGCCAGCAGCAGCCCGCCCAGCGTGGCGTACGTCGCCGCCGTCGCCAGGCCGGTCCAGCCCGCCGCGATCAGCCCCGTACGGGCCGCCAGGCGGGCCAGGCGGGCCTGCTCCGCCTCCGCCGTCTCGGACATCTCGCGGAAGTGGCGCAGCAGGAACGGGCCCACTGCGTGCACGCGGATCTCGGGAGCCGCCTCGGGTTCGATCAGCAGGGCGCCGAGCAGCCGGCCCGCGCGCGCGTGCTGCACCCAGGTGTGGAAGGACGCGTAGCGGCGGCGCGCGTTCGTCAGCGCGCTCCAGGCGCTCGGCAGGGTCATCGTCGCCAGCAGCGGCAGCAGCGCCGGGTGCAGCACGGTCAGCACGCCCGCCGCCGCGATCAGCGAGATGATCGCGTTCACCACGCGGGTGGCGTACGCGATCATCCGCCGGGCGGAGGTGGCGCCGTACTGCGCGGTGTCCAGCAGTTTGTGGAAGGCGTGGTCCTCGATCGCGGTCAGCTCCACGGTCGCCGCCCGCTCCAGATAGCGCTCGGTCGCCACCCGCTCCACCTTGGGCTCCAGCCGCCCGGTGGCATACGTCGAAGCGGCCCGCAGCAGCGCGCCGACCAGCATCACGGCGGCCATCACGACCAGAGCGGGCACGGCACCTCGCAGCCGGTCCTCCAGGGTGCCGCCGCCGATCAGCCGGCCCAGCAGGCTGTTGACCGCGAGGAGGCTCACCGCCTGGGTGAGGCCCCGGCCCACCTCGGCGGCCAGTACGGTCCGCGCCGCCCGTCGGTCGGCCTGCCAGGCGAGGTGGAAGCTGGCCGTGAGCATGGCCGGGAGACGGGTCAGCATGGCCCGGAAGTTCAGCTCCAGGAACGCGTCCGCGTGCGAGTTCCAGCCCATGTCGTAGCGCAAGGGGCCGCCGAAGAGCAGCCGCTCCGACTCGGACACCTCGGGTCCGCCGGCGCCGCCCGCATCCGCGCTGCCCGCATCCGCGCCGCCCTTCGTGCGCACCGTCGGCCTCCCCCGATCGTGGACGAACGGCCACTATCGCGGGGCGGACTCGTCAGGGGCAGGGCGCAGGAGGCAGCGGCCGGAGCGCGCGGGCGCACTCCCGGCCGGAGGGGGCGGGGTGCGCGCCGGCCGCGGCTGGGCGATCCGACGCGGTGGTGGGGGAGCGGCTCCGGCGTCTACGCGCTGACCGGCCTCGACCAGGTCGGCGTCGTGCCCGTCAGGCGGCACAGGGCCAGGTAGAGCGGTATCGGCGGGGTGTACGGGACCGTCCCGTCCGGCCGGTGGATGAGGCCCGGGACGCCGGGAGCGTCCGGGACGACCGCCCCGGTGGCGTACCGGGCGGGGGAGGGCCACTCCAGTGCGTAGTCGGAGTCCGACGGAACGATCCACCACCAGTGCGCCTCGTCGGCGTAGACGCATCCGACCCGGGGCAGGCGCGGCATCACCAGTGGACCGAAGCTGGCGGGCACCGCCACGGCGTCGCAGCCCAGCGGGGCCGTCATGCCCTCGGGCACGGGCAGCCGCCGGGGGGTTCCCGGGGCACGCAGCCCGCGTCCGAGGCGGACCAGCGTGTCCAGGCTCAGCACCTGGCCGCCGGAACCAGCCCTCACACCCATTCGGCCCCCGTCCGGTGATGACGGGCCTCCGCCGTGTCGTCCGTCTCGGCGGCGGTGCCGTGATGCGGCTCCGCGTCCGGGTCCGCCGGGGGCGCGACCTCTTGGAGCGGCGCCACTGCGGCGCCCGCCTCTGTCACGGCTGCGGGGAGAGGCTCGGCCGCTCGCCTCGCCTGTGTCGTGGTTGCGTGCAGTGGCTCCGCCGCGGCGCCGGTCTCCGCCGTGGTGGCATCGCGGGCATCCGCCTCCGCCGTGGTGGCTTTGCGGACGTCGGCCTCCGGTGCGGTGGCTTTGTGGATGCCAGCCTCCGGTGCGGTGGTTTTGCGGGCATCCGCCTCCGGTGCGGCTGCGTGGGGTGGCTCGGACGCGGCGTCCGCCTCTGCCGTGGCCGCGTTCCCCGAGCTGCCGGCCCCGCCCGGCTTCGGGCGGGCACCCCAGCCCAGGTCGTTGCGGGGGCCCGCGTCCGTGCGGGGCGCGTCGGCCTTGCGGGGGAGCTCGGCCCAGACGAGCAGGCCGGGGCCGTGCTCATGGGCGCCCCAGGCGTGACAGAGGGCGTCGACGAGAAGCAGTCCCCTCCCGTGCTCCTCCTCGGGCCGCTGCGGCGACGGATGGGGCTCACCCGGCGCGCAGCCCTCGTCCCGCACGGCTATCCGCACCAGGTCCTCACCGTCGAGCAGCTCGCAGACGACCCGGCGGCTCGCGGTGTGCACGATGGCGTTGGTGACCAGCTCGGAGACCACCAGGGCCGCCGAGTCGCAGGTGTCCTCGCAGACGGACCAGTGGGTCAGCCGCGCCCGTGTCAGGCGTCTGGCCTGCGCGGGAGAACCCGGATGTGCGGCCAGCTCGAAGCGGAACCGGCGCTCGGCAGCGGCCCGGTCGGGGCTCACTCCCGCGGCGGAACCGAGACCGGGGGGGCGGCCTGCGGCAGCGTCTGTTCCTAAGGGCGCGGACGGAATCACGCTTGCCACTATCGCCCCGCCGTGAACACTTGGCAAGTATCACTCTGAAAAATGCAGAGTGCTGTGTGACGCGGTGAAGGGCCGTGGCACACTGCTCGCAACAGCACGTCGAGCGGCGCCAGTTGGGATCAGCGGAGATCCGTACCGATCTTCGAATAGGTCTTCGAATGGCGCCGCAAGGCTGTCAGCATGCATCCGGGACCGGCCCCGATCCCCGCGCGGCCGTCCGATCAGGGACTTTGTGGAGGTGGAGGGTGAGCGAACCGCGGTCCGCGCCGACGGTCGGCCAGGTCGTCCTCGGCCGGCGCCTGCTGGACCTGCGGGAACGCGCGGGGCTCAAGCGCGAGGAGGCCGCCCGTATCCTCCGTGTGGCCCCCGCCACAGTCCGTCGTATGGAGATGGCCGAGGTCTCGCTGAAGATCCCGTACCTCCAGCTCCTGCTGAAGGCCTACGGCATCTCCGACCAGGAGGCCGAGGCGTTCGTCCAGCTGGCCGAGGAGGCCAACAGGCCCGGCTGGTGGCAGCGGTTCCACGACGTGCTGCCCGGCTGGTTCTCGATGCACGTCAGCCTGGAGGGGGCCGCTGCCCTCATCCGGCAGTACGAGCCGCACTTCGTCCCCGGACTGCTGCAGACCGAGGACTACGCGCGTGGTGTCCTGCGTTCGGGCGCCATCGGGCAGACGAGCCCGGACGAGATCGAGCGCCATGTCGCCCTGCGCATGCAACGCCAGGAACTGCTCACCCGTCAGGACGCGCCCCGGCTGTGGGTCGTGATGGACGAGACCGTGCTGCGCCGCCCCGTCGGCGGCCCGGAGGTGATGCGTACGCAGATCGACAAGCTGCTCGAGGCCACGAGACTGCCCCACGTCACCCTCCAGGTCGCCCCGTTCGAGAACGGGCCGCACCCGGGCACGTACGGGCCCTTCGTGCTCTTCCGATTCGCCGTGCCGGAACTTCCGGACATGGTCTACAGCGAGTACCTGACCGGCGCGGTCTATCTGGACGCGCGCACCGAGGTGGCGACCCACCTCGAGGTCATGGACCGCATGGCGGCGCAGGCCGCTACTGCACATCGCACGAAGGAGATTCTCCGGGATCTCCGCAAGGAGCTGTGAATGAACCGCATCAAGCCGCGCCCACGCGTCTACAACGGCATGCCCGCGCGGGAGCTGGGCAGTGAGGGCTGGCACAAGCCGTGGAGCGGCGGCAACGGCGGCAACTGCCTGGAGGCGATGAAACTGGCCGACGGCCGGATCGCCGTCCGCCAGTCCACCGACCCGGACGGACCGGCGCTGATCTACACGACCGACGAGATGACCGCCTTCATCGAGGGCGCCAAGGCGGGGGAGGCCGACTTCCTGCTTTCCTGAGCCGATTGCCTTTCTCTTCGCTCGACTTCCTTAACCTGGTGCTGAATTGACAACCCATCACGTCTTACGGAGTGCCGCATGACCGGGCAGGACCACCTCGGCGCCGTCGAGATCGACACCAGCAAGCCGCATCCCGCACGGATGTACGACTGGTACCTCGGCGGCAAGGACAACTACCCCGTCGACGAGGCGATGGGCCGGCAGATGCTCACCCTGGACCCGCGGGTACCGGTGATGGCGCGGGTCAACCGCGCGTTCATGCACCGGGCCACGCGCTGGCTCGCCGAGCACGGCGTACGCCAGTTCCTGGACATCGGCACCGGCATCCCGACCGAACCGAACCTCCACCAGGTCGCCCAGGAAACCGCCCCCGACGCCCGGGTCGTGTACTGCGACAACGACCCGATCGTGCTCGCCCACGCGGCGGCCCTGCTGCGCGGCACGGACGAGGGCGTGACCGAGTACCTGCAGGCCGACGTGCGGGACCCGGACGCCATCCTCGAAGGTGCCCGCAAGATCCTGGACTTCGGCCGGCCCGTGGCCCTCTCGCTGATCGCGCTGCTGCACTTCGTCTCCGACGAGGACGGCGCGCACGAACTGGTCCGCCGGCTGCTCGCCGAACTGCCCTCCGGCAGCTACCTGGTGGTCAGCCACGCGACGGCCGACTTCACGCCCGATGAGTCCAGGGCGGCCACCGAGAAGCTGAAGGCGGCCGGCGTCACCCTGGCGCTGCGCTCCCGCGCGGAGTTCACCCGCTTCTTCGACGGCCTGGAACTCGTCGAACCCGGCGTGGAGGTGCCGCAGTTGTGGCACCCCGAGCTCGGTGACCCGGTCCCGGGTCAGGACGACGGCGTCATTCCCGGGTACGGGGCCGTGGCGCGCAAGCCGTGACGGTGTGACGCACACCCACGACCACATGCGCCGCGGCGCGTCCCCCGGCCGGCCGACTCCTACGGCGTACCACGCTGCTCGTCCCCGGGCGTGAGCCCGCGGCTCATCCGCGGGCAGGCTCCGCTGCGGGCGGTTCATCTGCGGGCGGGCTCTGCTGCGGGAGGTTCATCCGCGGGCGGGCTCCGCCGGCGGCAGCACCGCGCACAGGGCGTCCAGGGCGGCCCCGTACGCGTGCTCGGGGGGCGTCGCGTACCCCACCACCAGGCCGTCACGCGCGGCCATGTCGGTCTCCGGGTGCCGGAACGCGGCGAGGCCCTCCACGGCGATACCGCGCCGGACGGCGGCCTCGACCGTGGACCGCTCGGTGCCCGGCGGCAGCCTGAGGACCGCGTGCAGTCCGGCCGCGACTCCGGTGACCTCGACATGCGGCGCGTGCCGGGCGAGCGCCGCGACGAGCCGGTCCCGGCGGCCGCGGTACCGCTGCCGCATACGCCGTACGTGACGGTCGTAGGCCCCGGAGGCGAGGAAGTCGGCCAGACTCAGCTGATCCAGCACGCTCGCCCAGGCCTCACGCTCGCCCTTGGCCGCGAGGACGTCGCCGACGTGGCGCTCCGGTAGCACCATCCACCCCAGTCGCACCGCCGGCGACAGGCTCTTGCTGACCGAGCCGATGAAGATCACACGCTCGGGATCCAGGCCCTGGACGGCACCGACCGGCTTGCGGTCGTAACGGAACTCCCCGTCGTAGTCGTCCTCCAATATCACCGCCCCGCGCGCGCGTGCCCAGTCGACGACCGCGGCCCGGCGCGCGGGATCCAGTGGACCGCCGGTCGGGAACTGGTGCGCGGGCGTGAGCAGTACGCCCCGCTCACGCCCCAACCGGTCGACGCGTCCGCCGTGTTCGTCGAGGGGGAGCGGCACGGTCCGCACCCCGGCGGCCGCGAGGAGCCCTCGGTGGAACCCCAGCCCGTACCCCTCCACCGCCAGGGGCCCGCGCAGCACCCCGCCGCCCCTGCTCCCGCCCGCACCCTGACCCTGACCCCTGTCCCCGCTCCGACACCGGTCCTGGCCGAACAGCAGCCGCAGCGCGTGTGCGAAGCCGGAGCAGATCACGATCCGGCCGGGCTCGGTACGTACGCCCCGCGCGCGTGCCAGGTACTCCGTGAGCGCCTCCCGCAGCTCGACGCGACCGGCAGGGTCACCGGGGCCGAACACCTCGTTGGGCGCCTGCTGGAGGGCCCGCCGGTAGGAGGTGAGCCAGGCCGCGCGCGGGAACGACGACGCGTCCGGCGTGCCCTGCCGCAGATCGTGCAGCGGTCCACGCGCGCGTGGAGGTGCCTCACGGGGCACATGTACGGCGTGTCGCAGCGGCTCGGCCCGCTCGGCGACCCGGGTGCCCGAGCCCTGACGGGCGGTGAGCCAGCCCTCCGCGACCAGTTCCGCGTAGGCGTCGGCCACCGTGTTGCGGGCAACCCCGAGGTCGGCGGCGAGCGAACGGTACGGCGGCAGCCGGGTACCGGGGGCGAGCCGCCCCGTGCGGACGGCCTCCCGCAGCGCCCGGATGAGCGCGGCACGCCGACCGCCCGGACCGGACAGCTCCAGATGCAGGTCGACACCGATCCGCTCCGCGGGATCGACCCACGCTTCGTCCATGGAGACGCACCCTACAGAGGGCCTCGCTCTGCCGGTCTCGCGGAGGTCGTTCGGGTGCGGCGGGGCGGGCGAAGGCCCGGGGACGGCCGAACGCCGCCGCCCGTGTCGGACGCGCCACCCGTGTCGGATGCGCCGCCCGCACCCGCTACACGGTCATCGGGCGGTCGTACGGCCCGATCGGCGCCGGCAGCCGTGAACTCCCGGTCAGGCGGCGGTCGACGGCCGCCGCCACCGCCCGCCCCTCGGCGATGGCCCACACGATCAACGACTGCCCCCGGGCGGCGTCTCCCGCGGCGAACACACCGGGGACGTTCGTGGCGAAGTCCGCGTCCCGCGTGATCGTCCCGCGGGGCTCCAGCTCCAGCCCCAGCTGGTCCACCAGGCCGTCCTCCTTGTCCGGCCCCGAGAAGCCGAGCGCGAGCAGCACCAGGTCGGCGGGGAGGCGACGCCCGCTGCCCGGCACCGGCCGCCGCCGGGCGTCCACCTCGACCAGGTGCAGTGACCGCACATGCCCGTCGGCGTCGCCGGTGAACCGGAGCGTGGACGCCGCGAACAGCCGCGCGTCCGCGTCCGCCGCCGGTGCCGTCCGCAGGTCACGGGCCTCCTCGTGGGCGGCCGACAGCCGGTAGACCCGCGGGTACGTCGGCCACGGCTCGGCGTCCTCGTCCCGCTCGGTGCCGGGCTGGGGGTAAATGTCCAACTGGGTCACGGACGCGGCTCCTTCCCGCACCGCCGTGCCCAGACAGTCGGCTCCCGTGTCCCCGCCGCCGACGATGACGACATGTTTCCCGGCGGCGGACAGGGGCGAGACCTCCAGGTCCCCCTCGCGCACCCGGTTGGCCAGCGGCAGATACTCCATCGCCTGCCGGACACCGGTCAGCTCCCGCCCCGGCACGTCAAGTTCACGCCACGCCGTCGCACCGGTGGCGATGACCACGGCGTCGTGACGGGATCGCAGCTCCAGGGCGCCGATGTCCCGCCCGATCGCCGTCGACGTACGGAACTTCGTGCCCTCGGCCCGCATCTGCTCGATCCGCCGGTCCAGATGGTGCTTCTCCATCTTGAACTCGGGGATGCCGTACCGCATCAGCCCGCCCAGCCGGTCGTCCTTCTCGTACACGACCACCGTGTGTCCCGCCCGGGTCAACTGCTGGGCCGCTGCGAGGCCGGCGGGCCCCGAGCCGATCACCGCGACCGTCCGTCCGGACAGCCGGTCGGGCGGACTCGGCGGCGCGAACCCGAGCTCCCAGGCCCGGTCGGCGATGGAGACCTCGACGTTCTTGATGGTGACCGCGGGCTGGTTGATGGCCAGCACGCACCCCGCCTCGCACGGCGCCGGACACAACCGCCCGGTGAACTCGGGGAAGTTGTTCGTCGCGTGCAGCCGTTCGGCGGCCACCCGCCAGTCGTCGCGGGAGACGAGGTCGTTCCACTCGGGGATGAGATTGCCGAGCGGACAGGCGTCGTGGCAGAAGGGGATGCCGCAGTCCATGCAGCGGTCGGCCTGCTGGTCGATGATGGGCAGCAGCGCCCCGGGGACGTACACCTCGTCCCAGTCCCGGACCCGCTCCTCGACCGGCCGGCGCGGCCAGTCCTGGCGGGGGGTGGTCATGAATCCCTTGGGGTCGGCCATGGGCGTGTTCCTTGCTTACGCATGACGCTCGCGCGTCCGACGTGGCCGTGCGTCATCGGGCGGCACTCTTCCGGCACTGCTTCCGGCACTGCTTCCGGCCACGATACGTCCCCTCGGTCACGCGCGCAGAGCGCCTGACAGCGCCCGCTGGCGTCCGACAGCGCTTTCGCGCAGGCGGGGAGAGCGGGTGCGCTCAGGTGAGGGCCAGCACGTAGGACACCATCGCTGCGGCCGAGGCGATGGTGCGGACGTGGTTCCACATCGTCCACTCGCGCACATACGCCGGCCAGTACGCGGCCGCCTCCCGCGTGCCCGGTTCCAGCCCGCCCAGCGCGTTGTTGCGCGGCACGTTCGCCACCATGGTCAGCCCGAACACGCCGAACAGGTACAGCCCACTGCCGACCAGCGACTCGACGCTGCCCTCGCCCGGCCACCGCACGCACGTCACCACCGCGATCACCACGCACACCACGGCCGACCCGGTGAACACGAGCATGAACGCCGGCCGTACCGCCGTCACATTGATCGCCTGCATTGCGGCGACACCGTGCGCGGGCGGCAAGGCGGCGAGCCCCCGCATCACGAACGTCGAGAACCCGCAGAACACACCGGCGACCAGCCCGGTCCCCAGCACACCCACCAGCGTCAGTACGAAGTACGGTCCGTCGATCACGCCGACACCCACTCCCCCCATCCGGCCGGACCCCTCCCGGCACCCACCGTCACACCGTCACTCCCAGTGAATCCCCGCGCGGACCCCCCGACCATGCCCGGGCCACGCGGGCCCATACGCGAGCGTCCAAGGCCCGGCGGGGAGGACCGCCGGCGCGGGCGACGTCCCGCCCGGCGCCTGAGGGATCGCCGCCCGCCTTCACCACGGCGAGCGCTCGCGGGTCCCGCCCCCTCCCGTGCTCACCCGGCCTCCGCCTCCACCCTCCTCCCGCCACCCCCCCGAGCACCGCCTCCACCATCCCCACGATCCGCCGCCGCGCCTGGTGCCTCGCCACCCCGCTCATCAACAACTGGTCGTACGGCGTGTCCACATGCCGTACGGATGCCACGACCGCCGAGACCACTGTTCCCTCCGACAGCGCCCGTCGCGCCGCACGCCGCCCCACCCGGCCACTGCCCCGCACCGAGGCATGCGCCGCGATCTCCCGCGCCCGCTGCCCCGGACATCCGGGAAACAGCCGCCGTATCTCCCCCGCGCCCCGCGAACGCGTCTGTGCGTCGCGCGTCCTCCGCCGTCCGCCGCGCAGCGTCCCGCCCGGCGCCGCCGCCGCGCCTCCGTGTCCGCCAGGCACCGCGCCCCGGCCCGGACGAGCCCCGCCTCCTCGACGAGGACGCCCTGCCGCTCGTACCGGCCCCTGCGCCGGTCGAACCGCACGACCACCGCCGGCAACTCGCACTCCTCCCGCGCCCGGCGGGTCAGCGCGGTGTCGCCGCGCAGCAGGAACACCAGGTGCCCCAGATCGGCACAGTCGAGGCCCCGAGGCGCCCCGTCCGCGACGACGAGCGCCGTGTACCCGCGAACGGAACGCATCCTGATCGCGCCCTGACGCATCATGGCCGGGTGCGACTTGAAGCGATCACCTGGGACCGGCTCGGCGACCTCCTCGCCGACCGCGTGCTCGACCTGGAACCGGCCGACGGCAGCCCCTGGCCACGCATCGCCTTCGACGGCGCCCCGGCGGCCCACCCCGGCGATCTCGCCGAGCGGGTCTCCCAGGCGCTGCGCATACGCGGCCGTTCCTCCCTCGTCGTCGGCACCCACGGATTCCTGCGCCCCGCCTCGCTCCGTCTGGAGTACGGCCACCAGGACGTGGAGGCCTACTACGACGGCTGGTTCGACACCGGTGCTCTGTGGCGCGAGGTCTTCGGCCCCCTCGACCCGGATGGCGACGGACGTGTCCTTCCCGACCTCCGGGACCCGGCCACCGACCGCGCCACCCGCAGCCCCTACGTCCACATCCCGCCCGGTGGTGTCCTGTTGCTGCACGGTCCCCTCCTGCTGCGCCACTGGTTCCCCTTCGACCTGACCGTCCACGTCCTCCTCTCGCCCGGCGCTCTGCGCCGCCGCACCCCCGAGCCCGAGCACTGGACGCTGCCCGCCTTCGAGCGCTACGAGAACGAGACCGACCCGGTTGGCACGGCCGACGTCCTGGTACGCGCCGACGACCCACGCCACCCGGCCTGGAACGGCTGACCCGAGCCCCTTTTCAGCTGATCGGCAAAACCGCTTGTCTATGTACGTGCATGCAATAGGCTGATCGCATGTCGACCTCCTCCAGTGATCCCGTCTCCTTCGACGACTCGGTCCGCGCCCTCCTCGACGGCAGGAACTTCGCCAGTGTCGCCACCCTCGGCCCCGGCGGCGCCCCCCAGAACTCGGTGGTCTGGATCAAGCGCGAGGACGACACCGTGCTGTTCTCCTCCACCGACGGGCGCCAGAAGGTACGCAATCTCCGCCGTGACCCCCGCATCAGCGTGTCGGTCTTCGACCTCGCCAACCCCTACAGCTCGGTCGAGATCCGCGGCATTGCCGAGATCCTCCCGGACGAGGGCAAGCGGCTCCCGTACGAGCTCTCGCACAAGTACCTCGGCATCGACCCGCCCGCCGAGAAGGACGATGAGGTCCGCGTGATCATCCGCGTCGTCCCGCGGAAGATCGTGGGCTTCGCGGTGTGAGCCGGTGGAGGGAGCCGCGGTCGCGGTCCGAGGTCTGAGCCCGCGGCGGGAGCCCGCGGTCGCAGCCCGGGGTGGGAAGCCGCTCCGGGTGCGGGCGCCGGGTGGCGCCGCGAGAATGTAGGGCGCCGGGACTTGCGGTGCCCCCCCGCTCCGCGCCGGCCGCCCGGCACCGGGAGGTACTCCATGACCACCGCCGGAGACATCATGCACCGTGGCGCCCAGTGGATCCCTGCCCACGAGACCCTGGACCGCGCCGCCCAGCTGATGCGCGACCTGGGCGTGGGCGCCCTGCCCATCAGCGACGAGAACGAACGGCTCTGCGGCATCCTCACCGACCGCGACATCGTCGTCGGGTGTGTCGCCATGGGCCATGACCCGGCCGAGGTCACCGCGGGCCAGATGGCCCAGGGCACCCCGCGCTGGATCGACGCGGACGCCGATGTCAGCGAGGTGCTCCACGAGATGCAGGAGCACCAGATCCGCAGGCTCCCGGTCATCGAGAACAAGCGCCTGGTCGGCATGATCAGCGAGGCCGACCTCGCCCGGCACCTGGCGGACGACCAGATCGCGAGCTGGGCGGAGAGCGTCTACGCGCGGACGCCCGACCGCCGCTGACCCGGTCGCTCTTGCCGGACACCGTGCCGCGGAGCCGTGAAGACACGCCGCCGGTCAGAGCCACCCGTTGCGCCGGAAGCCCCGGTACAGCGAAAGACAGGCGACGGATATCACGCCGATGACCAGTCCGTAGCCGTACCTCCAGCGCAGCTCCGGCATGTGGTCGAAGTTCATGCCGTACATCCCGCAGACCATCGTCGGTACGGCGATCACCGCGGCCCATGCCGTGATCTTCCGCATGTCCTCGTTCTGCGCGACCGTCACCTGCGCGAGGTGCGCCTGGAGGATGGAGTTGAGCAGTTCGTCGAAGGCCGCGATCTGCTCCTTGGCGCGCAGCAGATGGTCGGAGACGTCGCGGAAGTAGGCCTGTATCTCCGGGTCGACCACCCGGATCGGCCGGGTGGCGAGGTCCTCCAGCGGACGGCCGAGCGGAACGACGGCCCGCTTCAGCTCCAGCAGTTCGCGCTTGAGCTGGTAGATGTGTCCCGCGTCGACCCGGGCGCCGTTGTCCGCGAACACGGCCGTCTCGACCTGGTCGATGTCCTCGTGCACGGCGTCGGTGACGTGCAGATAGTCGTCGACCACATGGTCCGCGATCGCGTGCAGCACCGCCGCCGGACCCTTGGCGAGTTGCTGGGGAGCGAACTCCAGCTCCTCGCGCAACGGTCCCAGCGAGCCGTGCCGTCCATGGCGCACCGTGATCACGAAGTCGTGGCCGACGAACACCATGATCTCTCCGGTGTTGACCACCTCGCTGGTCGCCGTGAGTTCCTCGTGGTCGACGTAGCAGACCGTCTTGAACACCGCGAAGAGCGTGTCGCCGTAGCGCTCCAGCTTCGGGCGCTGATGGGCCTCGACCGCGTCCTCGACCGCCAGCGGGTGGAGGTCGAAGAGGTCGGCGATGCCGGCGAACTCCTGGTCCGTGGGCTCGTGCAGGCCGAGCCAGACGAAACCGTCGCGGTGCTTGCGCACCCGTTCCACCGCGTCGACCAGATCGGTGCCGGCGGGGACCCGGACACCCTCCCGGTATGTCACGCAGTTGACCACCGACGAGCCCAGCGGGGACCGGGCCGGATGGCTCAGGTCGACGCGGGGGCGCCGACGTGCCAGCCGTGCCACCTTGCGGAGGCCGCCTGCCTTGCCGAGGCTCGTGACCTTCCGCAGATTCCCTGCCATGGACATCTGGATCTCCTTGCGTGCATCTCCCTCGCGCCGTGTTCCCGCGCTCTGGCGAGCCAGTTTGCCAGCTCGGCGTGAGTGGCGGGCGAGCCTGTGGGAACAGGGCGTTCCGCTTGGTTCCCGGCTGTGGACAACGGCTTGCCGGCGAGGGGCGCGGGCGCGGCCCGGAAGCCGAGTCGGCCATCTCGTCGTACTTTTCGCGTCGACCACTCTGGACAAGCCGGGCAACTGGGATGATCGCGGCATGACGCGAACCGACGGATATCTCCTCGACAACCGGCAGATCGAGGCGGGAGAACGTTTCGACGCCTTCGCCACCCTCTTCGACCCCACGACCTTCCGGCACCTCGAAGGCTTCGGCATCGGCCCCGGCTGGCGTTGCTGGGAGGTCGGCGCCGGCGGCACCTCCGTGGTGTCCTGGCTGGCCAAGAAGGTCGGACCGACCGGACGGGTCGTCGCCACCGACCTCGACACCTCACGTCTCGCCGCGGCCGCCCGGCCGCCGGTGCAGGTGCGGGTGCACGACGTCGGCACCGAGGAACCGCCGGGGGAGGGTTTCGACCTGGTGCACGCCCGGCTCGTACTCGTTCACGTGCCGGACCGGGAAAGGGCCTTGCGATCGATGATCAAGGCACTGCGTCCCGGCGGACGCCTCCTGGTCGAGGACGCCGACCCGGCCCTCCAGCCGCTGCTCTGCCCCGACGAGCACGGCCCCGAGCAGCAGCTCGCGAACCGGTTGCGGAAGGGCTTCCGGCACCTGCTCGCCGACCGGGGCGCCGACCTCGCCTATGGGCGCAAGCTGCCGCGTCTGCTCCGCGAGGCCGGCCTGAGCAGGGTGGAGGCCGACGCCTACTTCCCGGTCACCTCGCCCGCCTGCGGCGCCCTGGAGTCGGCCACCGTCCGCCAGATCCGCGCCCAGCTCGTCACCGCGGGCCTCGCCACGGACCAGGACATCGACCGCCACCTCGCCAATGTCGCCTCCGGGGGCATGGACCTCGCCACGGCCCCGATGATCTCGGCGTGGGGACGCAAGGGGTAGGAATGCGTACCTCGGCGGGACGTGGCGTGGGGTTCCGGGGCGGCGACCGCCCCTCAGCCCTCCACACTCCGGCCCCCGTCTCCTCAGCTCTCCACCGCTTCAACTCCGGTCCCATCAGACCCGCACCCCTGCAACCGCGGCCCCCGTCCCGTCAGCCCGCCCGTCAGCCCTCCATCGCCGGTCGCCCCCCGACCCGCTCCACCGCCGACGCCCCCGCCCGGCATCCCTCCGCCGCCGCGTCCTCGGGTGCGGCGCCCGTGAGCAGGGCGGCGAGGAAGGCGCCCGTGAAGGCGTCGCCCGCCCCGGTGGTGTCCCGGGGTGTCGCCGGCACGGCGGGGACATGGGCGACCACGGTGCCGGACCGGGCGACCAGCGCGCCCTCCGCGCCCTGTTTGGCGACGACCAGCGGAACATGGCGGCTCAGCTTGGCCGCCGCGTCCGCCGCACCGGGCAACCCGGTGAGCAGGCAGGCCTCGTCCCGGCTGGGCAGCAGCACGTCCACGCCCTCGACGAGCGCCAGGAACCGGTCCACCCCCGACGCCGCCAGGAAACCGGCCGACGCCGGATCCAGGCTCACCGGCACGCCACGCGCGCGGGCCGCCTCCAGGGCGACCGCCACCAGCGCCCGGCTCGGCTCGGAGAACAGCAGATAGCCCGACAGATGCAGCCGTGCGACCCCGTCGAGCAGTGCGTCCGACCAGTCCTCGGGGCCGAGCCGCAACGACGCCCCGCTGTCGGTGAGGAACGTTCGCTCGGCCGCCGCGTCCGTGTCGACGAGGCAGATCACCGTGCCGGTCGGCGCCTGCGGATCGACGACGAGCCGGGATCGTACTCCGTGGCCGGCCAGCTCCCGCTCGTGCCAGGCGGCCGAGTCCGCGCCGACCCGCCCGAGCAGCCGCACCTCCGAGCGGCCGCCGCGGGCGGCCCAGCAGGCCACGTTCGCCCCCGCACCGCCCGGCACCGTCCGGATCGTCGCGGCGGTGTCCGTGCCCGCGGCGAGTGGTCCCCGGTGCCGGGCGACGACGTCCGTGATGACGTCCCCGACGACGAGCAGCGCACCCGCCGGACGGTCCGCCCGGCCGCGCCCGCGATCCGCCGCCGCAGCCGCACCGGGCCTGGGCAGCCCCGCGGTCACGCCCCGGCCCAGGCCGCCGCGATCCGCCCCGCCAGCCGTACGTTGCCGCGCACCGCCGCCAGGTTGGCGCTCAGTGAGGCCCCGTCGGTGTGCCGCACCAGATGGCCGAGCAGGAACGGCGTGACCGCCTGGCCGGTGATCCCCTCCTGCTCGCAGGCGTGCAGCGCCTCGGCGAGCACGCGCGCGTGCAGCTCGGGATCGAGTTGCTCCGCCTCGGGCACGGGGTTGGCGACGATCAGCGCCGACTCGGGCGTGCCGAGCGCGTCCTGCGCCCTCATCACGTCCGCCACCTGCCGGGGCGAATCCAGCGTCCACTCCACCGGGTGTCCCGAATCGGACAGATAGAAGCCGGGGAACCGGTCCGTGCCGTATCCGGCCACCGCGACGCCCAGGGTCTCCAGCCGCTGGAGCGTCGCCGGCACGTCCAGGATCGACTTCACCCCCGCGCAGACCACGGTGATCCGGGTACGCGCCAGCAGCCCGAGATCGGCGGACTCGTCCTGCGTCACCGTCCACTGCCGGTGCACCCCGCCCAGCCCACCCGTCGCGAACACCCGTACGCCGGCCCGGGCCGCCAGCAGCGCGGTCGCCGACACCGTCGTCGCCCCGCTCGCCCCGCGGGCCACCGCGAGCGGGAGGTCCCGGTGGCCCAGTTTGCGGATACCGTCCTCGTTGGCGACCCGCTCCAACTGCTGCTTGTCCAGGCCGACATGGGGACGCCCGTCCAGCACGGCGATCGTCGCGGGGACGGCCCCCTCCTGCCGTACGACCTCCTCCAGCTCCAGCGCCACCTGCAGGTTCCTCGGGCGCGGCAGCCCCTGCGCGATGATCGTGGACTCCAGCGCCACCACGGGGTGACGCGCGTCGATCGCGTCCCGCACCTCTTCGGACACCACCAGCACCACGGGCCTGCCTCCTGTCGGTCGGTCTTCCCTCATCTCTGGCGGGCGGCACGCCCGGCCAAACACTTGCGGCCTGTGGGGGAGACCACCAGCCTGGGCCGCATGACGGACAACACGGCACGTCTCGACCATGTCGTTCTCTGGGTGCACGACCCGCTGGCGTCGGCCGACTTCTACGAGAAGGCGGTCGGGATGGAAACCCTGAGGATCACCGACTTCGCCGCGGGAGCGGTCCCCTTCCCCTCCGTACGGCTCAACGACGAGACCATTTTCGACCTGATGCCGCTGTCCATGGCGGAGCGCATGAAGATGGTCCCGGGCGCCGCCGACAGCGCGGGCCACCCGGTCAACCATGTCTGCCTGGCCCTGCCCGCCGACGACTTCGAGGCCCTGCGCGCCCGGCTGGAGGAACGGTCGGTGCCTGTCTCGGACATCTCGTACGACTCCTTCGGCGCCCGCGGGGCGGCCCGGCGCAGTTTCTACTTCCGCGACCCGGACGGCAACGTCTTCGAGGCACGGCACTACGACTAGCGACTGGCTCGGGAGGGGGCCACGCGCGCGTGGCCCCCCTCGCCTCCACGGACCTCAGACCGGCCGCACCCGTCCAGCGCCCCGTGCGGGTCGAATACGTACTCGCGGCTCGCGGCTCGCGCCCCGGTCGAACTCGGCGTAGCCGCGCGGCGCGTCCTCCAGTCCGATGACGGTCGCGCTGACGGCCTCGGCGATGTGCAGGGCGGAGTCTGCTACCGCCTCGCCCTCCCGGCCAGCCGTCACGCACGGACGACGCCCAGGGGCTCAGAACAGCGGCTCGGGCAGGACCCCTTCCAGCGCCAGCAGTCTCCGTTTGGTCTCCAGCCCGCCCCCGAAGCCCCCGATACCGCCGTCGCTCTCGACGACCCGATGGCAGGGCACGACGACCGGCAGCGGATTGGCGCCCATCGCCGTCCCCACCGCCTGCGCCGCGCCCGGCTGCCCGACCCGGCCGGCCAGATCGCCGTAGCCGACCACCGCGCCGTACGGCACACCGGAGGCGAGTGCGCGCAGCACCTGCCGGTTGAAGCCCGAGGTCAACGACCAGTCCAGGGGCAGCTGGAAGTCGTGCCGCTCGCCCGCGAAGTACGCCCTCACCTGACGTATCGCCTCGGTCAGCAGCGGGGAGTCGGGCGCCTCGACCGGCTCACCGCCCAGCCGGGACCCGAGCCGGGCGAGTGCCTTGTCACGCACGGGGTCCGTGGCGTGGAAGACGACGTTGACCAGGCCGTCACGGGTCGCGGCCAGCAGCAGCGGTCCGACGCCGGTGGGGACGACGGTCCACACGACCTGCTGCTCGTACTGCCCAGGACTGTTCATACGGCCCACGGTACGACCCGCCACTGACAACGCCCGGGGGACGGCGGTCGCGGGCTCCCCGCCGGCTCCCCGGGCGGGACGCGGCTCAGGCGGCGGGCAGCGCGCCGCGCACCACGTCGGGTTTGTTGGTGATGATGCCGTCGACGCCGTACCCGGTGACCAGCCGGGCCGTGTCCGCGTCGTCGACGGTCCAGGCGGAGACCTCCAGCGGTCTGCCGTGCGGCCCCGCGAAGGCGTGGACGGCGGAGACGTACCCCCTGGACAGGGAGGCGTACGAGGGATTGATCTGGTCGGCGAAGGCGGCGTACGCGGGCAGGTCCGACACGGACGGCGTACCGAGGAAGCCGGTCTTGAGGCCCGGCTTCAGCTGATGGACGGTCCGCACACAGTCCGCGCTGAAGCTCTGCACGACCAGTCGGCCGGCGAGATGCCGCCGGTCGAGCCAGCCCTCGTTGTTCAGGAGCCTCAGGGTCTGCCGCTCGATGCCCGGATAGAGATCCGGATTCTTGATCTCCAGGAGCAGCTTCTGGTGGCGCAGTTCCACGCGGCGCACGTACTGCCGGAGCGTCGGCACGCGCGCGCCCGCGTACGCGGGACCGAACCAGCCGCCCGCGTCGAGCCGCGCGATCTCGGCCGCGGTGAAGTCCTTCACCTTCCAGGGCGCCCGCCCCGGGAAGACCTCCTCGACGTCGGTGGTGCGCTGCAGACTGTCGTCGTGCAGGACGACGAGCTCGCCGTCCCGGGTGCGCTGGACGTCGTTCTCCACCCAGACGATGCCCAGCTCGGCCGCCTTGTCCACGGCGGCCAGGGTGTTCTCCGGCGCGTGGGCGGAGGCTCCCCGGTGGGCGATGACCGTGGGACGCCCGCCGTCCTCGTCGGCCCGGGCGGCGGAGGGCGGAAGCAGGAAGGCGGCGGTCCCCAGGAGCGCGGTGGTCGTGGCGGCAACTGCGCGCGCGTGCATGCGTACTCCTCGCGTCGAGCGATCACGGACAGCTCAACTGTGACAGCAGGGAGTCAACGGAAGAGGAGTGCGGAACGACCACAAGGTGAATGGAGTTGCGCGAAGTCCGCTCACTGGTGCCGCACAACTGAGGCAAGGGCGTGTTTCTTTGCCGGATAATCGTTCGACCATTCCGGTGGGGGTCATACTCTCTGCCTCAGCTCTGACCGCTCGGGCGGTCCTGGGGAGGGGCGCACATCGGAATATTCCGGGATGTAGAAGGCGGAAGGGCAACCGCGCATGCACGGCACGGTCGACGGATTCAGCTACGGACTCGTCACACCGCTGGTGGCCTATCTCATGGCCTGCCTGGGCGGCGCTCTGGGGCTGCGCTGCACCACCCGGTCCCTGCTCGTCAACAACTCCTGGCGGCCCGGCTGGCTGGCCCTCGGGTCGGCGGCGATCGGCTCCGGCATATGGACCATGCACTTCATTGCGATGATGGGGTTCGAGGTCGAGCAGGCGCCGATCCACTACGACAGGGCGATGACGTTCGCGAGCCTGGGTGTCGCCATCGTCATGGTGGGCATCGGGATCTTCATCGTGGGCTACCGGGGGGCCAGGGGAACGGCCCTGATGACCGGGGGTGCCATCACCGGTCTGGGCATCGCCTCCATGCACTACCTGGGCATGGCCGGCATGCGCCTGAACGGCGAGCTGGAGTACAACACGCTCACCGTGGCCGCCTCCGTCGCCATAGCCGTCGTCGCCGCCACCACCGCCCTGTGGGCCGCCGGACAGGTCCGGGGGTTCCTGTGGAGCGTCGGCGCGAGCGGAGTCATGGGGCTCGCGGTCACC
Source organism: Streptomyces sp. NPDC003011 (assembly GCF_053591515.1). Taxonomy (NCBI): domain Bacteria; kingdom Bacillati; phylum Actinomycetota; class Actinomycetes; order Kitasatosporales; family Streptomycetaceae; genus Streptomyces; species Streptomyces sp. NPDC003011. Next base: position 39,777 of record NZ_JBSFTY010000050.1, on the reverse strand, counting down.
GGCATGCACTACACGGGCATGGCCGCGCTCAGCGTCCATGTCCACGAAACGGCGGCCCCCGTCCCGGGTGACTCGGCCGCCGCCCTGCTCGCACCGATGATGATCGGTCCGCTCGCGTTCCTGCTCCTCGCGGGCGTCGTCGTCCTGTTCGACCCGCTGATGGTCATGGGCAAGCCCGGCTTGACACCCACCGAGAGCAAGCCGGGCGTACCCGCGCGCGATCTGGTCGCCACCCCCGCCGCCCGACGCCCGGCGCTCCGCCCCCGCCGTCAGCCGGACCACCACACCACCCGCACCCCGTAGAACCGCTGATCGGGCCGCATTGTCAGTGGGGGGTCGTACGGTGGATGGCATGCGGCCCGTTTCCCACATCGAACGTACGGTGGCACCTTTCGAGGTCGTCAGCCCCTACCAGCCCAGCGGCGACCAGCCGGCGGCCATCGCCGACCTGGCCCGACGCATCGAGGCCGGTGAGAAGGACGTCGTACTGCTCGGCGCGACCGGCACCGGCAAGTCCGCCACCACCGCGTGGATGATCGAGAAGCTCCAGCGCCCCACCCTCGTGATGGCGCCGAACAAAACGCTGGCCGCCCAGCTGGCGAACGAGTTCCGCGAGCTGCTGCCGAACAACGCGGTCGAGTACTTCGTCTCGTACTACGACTACTACCAGCCCGAGGCGTACGTCCCGCAGTCGGACACCTACATCGAGAAGGACTCCTCGATCAACGAGGAGGTCGAGCGGCTGCGCCACTCCGCGACCAACTCGCTGCTCACCCGCCGCGACGTCGTCGTGGTCGCTTCGGTCTCCTGCATCTACGGCCTCGGCACGCCGCAGGAGTACGTGGACCGCATGGTCCCCCTCCGGGTCGGCGACGAGATCGACCGGGACCAGCTGCTGCGCCGCTTCGTGGACATCCAGTACACCCGCAACGACCTCGCGTTCGCCCGCGGCACCTTCCGCGTCCGCGGCGACACCATCGAGATCTTCCCGGTCTACGAAGAGCTCGCCGTCCGCATCGAGATGTTCGGCGACGAGATCGAGGCCCTGTCCACCCTCCACCCGCTCACCGGCGAGATCATCAGCGACGACGAGCAGCTGTACGTCTTCCCCGCCTCCCACTACGTCGCGGGCCCCGAGCGCCTGGAGCGGGCCGTCAACGACATCGAGAAGGAACTGGGGGAGCGCCTGGCCGAGCTGGAGAAGCAGGGCAAGCTCCTGGAGGCCCAGCGGCTGCGCATGCGCACGACGTACGACCTCGAGATGCTCCGCCAGATCGGCTCCTGCTCCGGCGTCGAGAACTACTCGATGCACTTCGACGGCCGCGAGCCCGGTTCCCCGCCGAACACCCTGCTGGACTACTTCCCCGACGACTTCCTGCTCGTCATCGACGAGTCGCACGTCACGGTGCCCCAGATCGGCGCCATGTACGAGGGCGACGCCTCCCGCAAGCGCACCCTCGTCGACCACGGCTTCCGGCTCCCCTCCGCCCTGGACAACCGGCCCCTGAAGTGGGAGGAGTTCCAGGAGCGCATCGGCCAGGCCGTCTATCTGTCGGCGACGCCGGGCAAGTACGAGCTGTCGCGCTCGGACGGCTATGTCGAGCAGATCATCCGCCCCACCGGTCTCATCGACCCCGAGGTCGTGGTCAAGCCCACCGAGGGTCAGATCGACGACCTGGTGCACGAGATCCGCCTGCGCACCGAGAAGGACGAGCGGGTCCTGGTCACCACGCTCACCAAGAAGATGGCCGAGGACCTCACCGACTACTTCCTGGAACTCGGCATCCAGGTCCGCTATCTGCACAGTGACGTCGACACCCTCCGCCGCGTCGAACTGCTGCGTGAGCTGCGCTCCGGCGAGTACGACGTGCTGGTGGGCATCAACCTCCTCCGCGAGGGCCTCGACCTGCCCGAGGTGTCCCTGGTGGCGATCCTCGACGCCGACAAGGAGGGCTTCCTGCGCTCCGGCACCTCCCTGATCCAGACCATCGGCCGCGCGGCACGCAACGTCTCCGGCCAGGTCCACATGTACGCCGACAAGATCACTCCGGCGATGGAGAAGGCCATCGAGGAGACCAATCGCCGGCGCGAGAAGCAGGTCGCGTACAACACGGAGCGGGGCATCGACCCGCAGCCGCTCCGCAAGAAGATCAACGACATCGTCGCGCAGATCGCCCGCGAGGACGTCGACACCGAACAACTGCTCGGCTCCGGCTACCGCAAGCTGAAGGACGGCAAGAGCGCCAAGGCCCCCGTGCCCGCGCTCGCCACCCAGGCGGCCAAGGGCGGCAAGGCCGCCAAGGGCAAGGCCACCGTCCCGACCGACCGTCCCGCCGCCGAACTCGCCGAACAGATCGAGGAGATGACCCAGCGCATGCGTGCCGCGGCCGCCGACCTCCAGTTCGAGATCGCGGCCCGGCTGCGCGACGAGGTGTCCGAGATGAAGAAGGAACTGCGTCAGATGAAGGAGGCCGGCCTGGCCTGACCGTCCCGCACGGACGCCGGCCGTACCCCGACCGGCGCTCCGCGAGGTCTCCCGCCCGCGGCGCGTACGCGCTGTGTTGCAAGACCGACACAAAGTGCGGACGAGGGTGCGTCACTGTCAGTGCCCCTGCGTAGGGTTCGGATCATCCGCGGATCCCGCGGCAGCAGGGGAAACACGAGAGGGGACCAGCGCGTGGTGGACGTATCCAAGGGCGGCACGCCCAGTGGCAGCGTCAATCTGACCAAGGGTCAGGCCATCAGCCTGCAGAAGAACGACGGGGGCAGCCTCACCGCGGTGCGCATGGGCCTCGGCTGGCAGGCGGCTCCCCGGCGCGGCCTCTTCGGCTCCCGCACCCGGGAGATCGACCTCGACGCCTCGGCCGTCCTGTTCGCGGACAAGCAGCCGTTGGACGTCGTCTTCTTCCGGCACCTGGTGAGTGACGACGGCTCGGTGCGCCACACCGGCGACAACCTGGTCGGCGGAGTCGGCCAGGGGGGCGACGACGAGGCGATCCTCGTCGACCTGGCACGCATCCCGGTCCACATCGACCAGATCGTCTTCACCGTGAACTCGTTCACGGGCCAGACCTTCCAAGAGGTGCAGAACGCGTTCTGCCGCCTGGTCGACGAGACCAACGGCCAGGAGCTCGCCCGCTACACGCTCGCCGGCGGCGGCGCCTACACGGCCCAGATCATGGCCAAGGTGCACCGCACGGGCCCGGGCTGGACGATGACGGCCCTCGGTACTCCGGCCAACGGCCGCACCTTCCAGGACCTGATGCCGGCGATCCTGCCGCACCTGTAGGGCCGCGAGCGGCGCCCGACACGACACAGCGACACACAGGGGGGCGAACGCGATGACGGCCGAGCTGGTACGGGGACAGAACCACCCGCTCTCCCAGGTCCGTCTGGAGATCCGGGTCTCGGCCGGCACGCCGGTCGTGGCGGTGGCCACGACCGGCGACGAGCACGGCACGGTGCCCGGCGTCGAGTGGGTCGCCCATCCGGGCTCCCCCGCCCTGCCGGGGCTGGAGGTCTCCCGGCAGGCGGCCGCCGACCACCGCCTCGCCGTCGACCTCGGCGCCCTGTCCGAGGCCGTGCACCGGGTCAGTGTGCTGCTCGCCCTGCCCGCACCGGGCACCGGGGGCCCCGTCCGCTTCGGTGCCGTGGCCGCCCCGTTCGTGGCGGTCACCGGCCTCGACGGCACCGAGATCGCCAGCTACACGATCACGGATCTCGATGCCGAGTCGGCGGTCGTCGCCCTCGAGCTCTACCGACGGCAGGGCGCCTGGAAGGTGCGGGCGGTCGGCCAGGGATACGCGGGCGGTCTCGCCGAGCTCCTCACCGACCAGGGCCTGCCCCGGGCCGGCCTGCTCGCGAGCGGTATCGACGACGCGGTCGCCCAGGGCCTGGCCCGCTCGCTCCCCGCGCCGCCGCGCCCGGCGGACGCCGACCGCTCCCGCCAGACGGCGGCATCGAGTCCCGGCGCCGACCAGGCCGGACCCGTACCCCAGAGCGTCTCGGGACCCGTACCACCCCCGCAGACGCCTCCGTACGGGACCCCGCCCGTCGACGGACCGCAGCGACCCGCTTCTCCGTACGGCCCGCAGGGCGTACCGGCGGCCGCACCCTCGCACCCTGCCTCTCCGTACGATCCGCAGGGCACGCCGACGGCCGGCACGCCCTCGTCGTCCACCTCTCCGTCCGGCCCGCACGGCGCCTCGTCCCCTGGTGTGCCCGCCCAGCCCGCCTTCCCGCACGGCCCGCCCGGCACCCCGGCGGCGCCCGTAGCACCGCAGCCCGTGGCATCTCAGGGACCCGAGCCCGCTGCCCCTGCCGCCCCCTCCGCCATCATCCAGCCGTCGGGGTCCGCCGCGGGCGGCCCGATCGACTACAGCCACCCGCGTCGGCGGAGCGCGGCCTCGCCACCCGCTGCGAGGACCGCGCCTCCGGTCCCGCCCGGACACCCCACGCCGCCGGTCGCGGGGGACGCGACCGGCTGGACGATGGACGAGAGGCTCTACAACCAGGTCTGGGGCATGTTCGAGGACCTGGCCCGCAGCACGGCCGCATACCGCAGCACCGTCGACTTCGCCGACTCCCGTATGGAGAAGGAGCTCGACCAGATCCTGTCCGACCCGCGCAGCCGGATCGGCGGTCAGGGCGACGCCGCCCGCGAGGCGGCCCGCGCCAAGCACGCCCAGCTCGTCGACCAGGCCAGGGCGGCCCTGGAACGGGACCTCGCCCAGCTCACCGCCGAGTCCCAGGTCGTCGAGCCCGCGCTGCCGCCGGCCTACGCACGCTGGGACAACCCCGTGTGGCACGCCTACCGGGTGCCGATGGAGATCCCCATGGCACTGCGCCTGGGTGACCTCCACCTCCCCGAGGCGACCGACCTGCGCATACCGATGCTGGTCCGGCTGCCGCTGGAGCGCGGCCTGTGGATCGACAGCGGAGCCGACGGATCGCTCGACGGCTCGTTCACCGACACCCACGACCTGCGGCGCCTCGCCATGGAGACGGCGGTGGCGCACGCGGCCCGGCTTCTCGCGGTCCATCCCGCCAACGCGTTCACCGTGCACGTCATCGACCCCGCGGGTTCGGGAGCGCAGGCGCTCGTTCCCCTGGTGCGGTCCGGTGCCCTCGCGAGGCCGCCCGGGACCGGGGCGGCGGGCGTGGCGGACGTCCTGGCCCGGCTGACCGAGCGGGTCGACCTGGTGCAGATGGCGGTGCGTGGCGGCGTGGCCGACTCGCTCCCGCCCAGCCTCGACACCGCCGAGCAGTTGCTGATCGTCAACGACTTCCCGCACGGTTTCGACGACCGTGCCGTGAACCAGCTGCGCTACCTCGCGGACGAGGGCCCGGCGGTCGGCGTCCACCTGATGATGGTCGCGGACCGTGAGGAGGCCGCCGGATACGGCCCGCTGCTGGACCCGCTGTGGCGTTCGCTGATGCGCCTCACGCCGGTGCCCGACGACCACCTCGCCGACCCCTGGGTGGGACATGCCTGGACCTACGAACCCGCGCTCATGCCGCCCGGTAGCCAGGTGCTCCAGCAGGTGCTGACCGAGGTCGCACGGGCTCGTACCAAGCGCACGTAAAGTCTCCTGACCAGCGATTTTGACCTTTATTTTGCCAATCGCTTTACCTTTCCTTGGGGATTGGGTACTGTTTTCCCCACGGAGGGGAGTACTCCCTGTCGACTGCGGCGTACCCGTCAATACGGATCTGATCAGATCCCGGGGCGTCGGCCCATCCTGGGTGGAAGAGACCTCCGGCAGCGCGACGACGCTGGTTACTTGCCGTTACGTACTGCCGGAGGCGCAGTGAATGTTTCCCCGACCCTGTGGGTCCTGACGATCGTGGGCCTCGCCGTCCTGATCGCGGTCGACTTCTTCATCGGCCGCAAACCGCACGACGTGTCCATCAAGGAAGCCGGGATCTGGACCGTCGTCTGGATCGCCCTGGCCGGTCTCTTCGGCCTCGGTCTGATGATATTCGGCGGCGGACAGCCCGCCGGTGAGTTCTTCGCGGGCTTCATCACCGAGAAGTCGCTGAGCGTCGACAACCTCTTCGTCTTCGTCCTGATCATGGCGAAGTTCGCGGTGCCCTCGCAGTACCAGCAGCGTGTGCTCCTCGTCGGTGTTCTCATAGCCCTGGTGCTGCGGGCGATCTTCATCGCCGCGGGTGCCGCCATCCTCGCCAGCTTCTCGTGGGTCTTCTACCTCTTCGGTGCCTTCCTGATCTGGACCGCCTGGAAGCTCATCCAGGAGGCCCGGGCCGACCAGGAGGACGAGGAGTTCGAGGAGAACAAGCTGCTCAAGGCGGCCGAGCGCCGCTTCGGTGTGGCCGACCGCTACCACGGCACCAAACTGTGGATCCAGGAGAACGGCAAGCGGGTCATGACCCCGATGCTGGTCGTGATGCTCGCCATCGGCTCCACCGACGTGCTCTTCGCGCTCGACTCGATCCCCGCGATCTTCGGTCTGACCCAGGACCCGTACATCGTCTTCACGGCCAACGCGTTCGCGCTGATGGGTCTGAGGCAGCTGTACTTCCTGATCGGCGGCCTGCTCCGGAAGCTGGTCCACCTCAGCTACGGCCTGTCGATCATCCTGGGCTTCATCGGCGTCAAGCTCGTCCTGCACGCGCTGCACGAGTCCGGGGTCCACGTCCCCGAGATCAGCATCCCGGTCTCCCTCGGCGTGATCTGCTCCGTCCTGATCGTCACCACGCTCACCAGCCTCAGGGCGTCCAAGAAGCAGGCGGCGGCCGACGAGGCGCAGGCGCAGAGCGAAGGCACTGCGAAGGACAGCATCGAGGCCTGACCACGGCGCACGCAGGAACGACCATCGCCGGGAGCGGTGAGCGGCGAATTGCCGATCACCGCTCCCGGTGTTTGCGTGGTTCCGGAGCGCGTTCCCCGCCCCGGAGAACGCCATGGCCGCGTGGAGGCACCCGTGAAGTTCGTGCAGATCATCGACTTCGAGACCGAGCGCCTGGAGGAGATGGAGCAGTTGCTCCAGGAGATGGGACAGCGCAACGCAGGCAGGGAGGGCGGCCCGACCCACCGCATGCTCCTGAAGGACCGCGACCACCCGCGCCGCCATCTGGCTGTGATCGAGTTCGACTCGTACGAGGAAGCCATGCGCAACAGCGCTGATCCCGAGACGACCCAGCTGGCAGAGCGGCTGGGTGAGCTGAGCGTGGGCGAGCGCGTCTACACCAACTGCGACCTGCTGCGGGCGGACCAGCTCAAGTAGCGCGTGCGTGCACGGGCCCTGCTCTGGAATGCGGGGCCTGTTCGCCTCTGCGACGATCGCTGCATGATCGCTCGGCTCAGGTCGCTCACGACACGGTGGACGTCCGTGGTGCCGGCCCTGGCGGCCGTCCTGCTGGTGCTGACCTGGGGGCGGGACCTGCCCGGCGCGGTCGTGGCGCTCGTGACGCTGGTCCTCGCGGGATCCGTCCTGGCCGCCGTGCACCACGCCGAAGTGGTCGCCCACCGGGTCGGCGAACCCTTCGGTTCCCTCGTTCTCGCCGTGGCCGTCACGATCATCGAGGTCGCCCTGATCGTCACCCTGATGGCGGACGGCGGTGACAAGAGTTCCACGCTGGCCAGGGACACGGTCTTCGCGGCTGTGATGATCACCTGCAACGGCATCGTCGGCCTCAGCCTGCTCGTCGCCTCGCTGCGCCACGGCACGGCGGTCTTCAATCCCGAGGGCACCGGCGCCGCCCTCGCGACCGTCACCACCCTGGCCACCCTCAGCCTGGTGCTGCCGACGTTCACCACCAGCAAACCGGGCCCGGAGTTCTCCGGCGTCCAGCTGACCTTCGCCGCACTCTCCTCGCTGATCCTTTACGGCCTGTTCGTGGCGACCCAGACCGTACGGCACCGCGACTACTTCCTCCCGGTCACCCGTCAGGGTGAGGTGATCACCGGCGACGAACATGCCGGCGCACCGTCCGCCCGCGCTGCCCTGATCAGCGTCGCACTGCTGGGTCTCGCCCTCATCGGGGTGGTCGGCCTGGCCAAGGGCGTGTCACCGACCATCGAGTCCGGTGTGGAGGCCGCCGACCTGCCCCATGCCGTCGTCGGTGTGATCATCGCGTTGCTGGTGCTGCTGCCCGAGTCCATCGCCGCACTGCGTTCCGCCCGCCGTGACCGGGTGCAGACCAGTCTCAACCTCGCGCTCGGCTCGGCGATGGCCAGCATCGGCCTGACCATCCCCGCGGTCGCCCTGGCGTCCGTCTGGCTCGCCGGTCCGCTCGTCCTCGGCCTGGGCGCCACGCACATGGTGCTGCTGGCCCTGACTGTGGCGGTGAGCTCCCTGACCGTGGTGCCGGGCCGGGCCACACCCCTTCAAGGCGGCGTGCACCTGGTGCTGTTCGCGGCCTATCTGGAGCTGGCGATCAACCCGTAGACGGTGCGTAAACGCTCGCGCAAGCGCTTACGCGCCACCGGCTCACCCCGTGGCCGGCTTCGCCACCACCACTGGCACGGGCCGCGTCTCCGGCAGCATCGCGAAGCACGCCAGGCTCAGCAGCGCGATCCCCGTCAGATACGCCCCCACACCCCACGGCACGCGGCCGCCCTGCTCGGCGAGCGCGGTCGCCGCGATCGGGGTGAGCGCCCCTCCGAGGACCCCGCCGAGGTTGTAGCCGACGGCGGCGCCCGTGCAGCGCACCCGGGGCTCGTACAACTCGGGCAGATACGCGGCGATCACGGCGAACATCGTGATGAAGGCGAGCATCGCGCCCAGGAAGCCGAGGAACATCAGCAACGGCGCTCCCGTCGCCAGCAGCGCGACCATCGGGAACATCCACACGGCGGCGGCCGCACATCCGGCCAGGCACAGGGGCCGCCGCCCGTAACGGTCACCGAGCAGCGCCGCCACCGGCGTGAGCGAGCCCTTCACCAGGACGGCGGCCATGATGCAGGTCAGCATGACCGTACGGCTCACCCCGAGCCGTTCCGTCGCGTAGGCCAGGGACCAGGTCGTGACGGCGTAGAAGATCGCGTACCCGACGGCGAGTGCTCCGGCCGTCAGCAGGACGAGCCGCCAGTGGTCGCGTGCGACCTCGAAGAGCGGCACGCGCGCGTGGTCGTCGACATCGAGGAAACTGGGGCTCTCGACGAGCGACGACCGCAGCCACAGCCCCGCCACGGCCAGCACACCGGCCGCCCAGAACGGCACCCGCCAGCCCCACTGGGCGAACTGCGCGGTGGACAGTGTCGCCGACAGTGCCAGCACCACGCCGTTGGCGAGCAGGAAGCCCAGCGCGGGCCCCACCTGGGGGAAGCTCGACCACAGGCCACGCCGCTCGGCGGGCGCGTGCTCCGCGGTCAGCAGGACGGCCCCGCCCCACTCCCCGCCGAGCCCCAGCCCTTGCACGAAGCGCAGCACCAGGAGCAGCACCGGAGCGGCCACACCGATCGTGTCGTACGTCGGTACGCAGCCGACCGCGACCGTGGCGGCGCCGGTCAGCAGCAGTGAGGCGACCATGACCGGCCGACGCCCGTGCCGGTCCCCGATGTGCCCGAACAGCACCGAACCCAAGGGCCGGGCGACGAACCCGACGGCGAAGGTGCCGAAAGCGGCCAGCGTGCCCGCCAGCGGCGAGAACGTGGGAAAGAACAGCGGCCCCAGGACGAGCGCCGCCGCCGTTCCGTAGACGAAGAAGTCGTAGAACTCGATGGCCGTCCCGGCGAGCGAGGCGGCCGCGAGCCGCAGCATGGAGGGTGCCCTTACGGTGTGTACGTCGCGCATGCCGCGTCAACTACCCAGAGTGACCATGGGTTACGGGGGCGTGAGGCGGGTGGCCCGGGTCAGTAGGTGACGGTGATGCGCCGGGCGGGGCCGTCGACGCGCACGGTGCCGCCGTAGGGGATGACGAGCTGCGGATCGGTGTGCCCGAGGTCCACGTCGAAGACGATCGTCATGCCGGGGGCGTACGCGCGCGTGGCGCGCACCACCGCCTCGCGCTGGCTGGCGGCGTACCGCGCGGCCTCCTCAGGACTGTGGGGGTGCTCGAAGGACCAGGTCTTGGGGCGGCCCATCAGGAGGGCGGAGAAACGCTGGAGCAGACCGCGCTCGCCCATGCCGCGCAGGGTGCGGAAGACCTCCTCGCCGCTCGGCAGTTCCTCCGAGGTCTCCAGGAACAGCACTCCGCCGTCGTACACCGACAGGTCGTGGGAGATCTCCCGGTCGGCCATCAGCAGCCAGCCGACGATCTCCAGGCAGCCGCCCCAACTGAGGCCCTCGACCACCCGGTCGGCGTTCAGCCAGGTCCACCCGGTGCCCGGGCGGGTCTCCGGCTCCCTGTCGAAGGTCGCGGGGCTCGCCCAGTCGCGGTCGACGTCGTTCCAGCGCTCGGCGGGCCGCAGGTCGTACGCGCCCGAGGTGAACAGCGCCGCCCGCAGGGACTCGGCGGTCTGCGGATGCAGGGCGCCGGGGCGGCCCAGCTCGCACATCACGGAGCCCCCGTGGAAACCGACGATCCCGGTGGTGCGCAGGTACGCGAGCAGGTTCGTGTTGTCGCTCATCCCGAAGAAGGGCTTGGGATGAGCGCGGATCAACTGCCGGTCCAGGTACGGCAGCACGGTGATCTGGTCGTCACCGCCGATCGAGGCGACGACCGCCTTGATGTCCGGGTCGGCGAAGGCCGCGTGCAGGTCGTCGGCCCGCTCCTGGGGCGTCGAGCCCGCCTTCCGGGTCGCCGGATACTCGACCGGTTCGAGCCCGTACTCCGTGCGCAGCCGCTCCAGGCCCAGTTCGTAGGGGAGCGGGAAGACGCCGGGGAGGCCGGCGGAGGGCGAGACGACGGCTACGCGGTCGCCCGGCGAGGGCTTGGGGGGATACACGGGTGTCGTCATCCCGTGAGGGTAGGGGCCGCCCTCCCGCGCGCGCACCGTGATAAACCGGGGTCTGAGCAGCGGTCCGCGCCGGATCGCCCATCCCCGACGGACCGGAGGAACCGTGCCCCGCACCCTGGCCAACGCCCCGATCATGATCCTCAACGGCCCGAACCTGAACCTGCTCGGCCAGCGCCAGCCGGAAATCTACGGCTCCGACACCCTCGCCGACGTCGAGGCCCTGTGCGCCAAGGCGGCGGCCGCGCACGGCGGCACGGTTGACTTCCGCCAGTCGAACCACGAGGGCGAACTCGTCGACTGGATCCACGAGGCACGGCTGAACCACTGCGGGATCGTGATCAACCCCGGCGCCTACTCGCACACGTCCGTCGCGATCCTGGACGCGCTCAACACCTGCGACGGGCTGCCGGTGATGGAGGTCCACATCTCCAACATCCACCAGCGCGAGTCCTTCCGGCACCACTCGTACGTCTCGCTGCGCGCCGACGGTGTCATCGCGGGGTGCGGGGTGCAGGGGTACGTGTTCGGCGTGGAGCGGGTGGCGGCGCTCGCGGGGACGGGACAGGCCGAAGCGTAAGCGTTTACGGGGTGCAGAGGGCTCCTTGCACGAGCCCTTGGACGGAGTCCTCAAAGGCCTCCCGACACCTGCGTCCCAGGGCGCCCCTCACAGCCGGCCCGCCTCCACGATCCGCCGCAGGAAACGCTGCGTACGCTCCTGCTGCGGGTCACCGAAGATCCGCTCGGCGGTGCCCTGCTCCAGCACCACTCCCGCGTCCAGGAAGCAGACCTGGTCGGCGACCTCGCGGGCGAAGCCCATCTCGTGCGTGGCCAGCACCATGGTCATGCCGTCGTCCTTCAGGTCGCGGACGACGGCGAGGACCTCCCCCACGAGCTCCGGGTCGAGCGCGGCGGTGATCTCGTCGAGCAGCAGCAGCCGCGGACGTACGGCCAGGGCGCGGGCGATGGCGACACGCTGCTGCTGGCCGCCGCTCAGCCGGTCCGGATACTCGCCCGCCTTCTCGGCGAGCCCGAGCCGCTCCAGCAGCGCACGCGCGCGTGCCTCGGCCTCCGCGCGGGACACCCCGTGCACCCGGCGCGGAGCCAGGGTGATGTTCTCCTCCACCGTCATGTGCGGAAACAGGTTGTACGCCTGGAAGACCACGCCGATCCGGCGGCGCACCGCGTCCTGATCGACACGCGGGTCGGTGATCTCCTCGCCGTCCAGCCAGATCGCGCCGTCGTCGATCTCCTCCAGGAGGTTCGCGCACCGCAGCAGCGTGGACTTGCCGGAGCCCGATCCGCCGATCAGCGCGGTCACCGTGTGCGGGGCGACCTCCAGATCGACGTCCCGCAGCACGACCGAACTGCCGAAGGTCTTGCGGACGGACTGCATGCGCAGGACGGGGGTGTCGCTCACAGGGATCCTCCTTGGGCCCGGCGACGGTCCATCCGGGCCGTCACCCAGTCCGTGAACCGGGTCATCGGGATCGTCAGCGCCACGAAGGCCAGACCCGCGACGATGTACGGCGTGTAGTTGAGGCTGCGGCCCACGATGATGTCGGCCGCCCGGACGGCGTCGATCGCGCCGCCGATCGACACGAGCCCGGTGTCCTTCTGCAGCGACACCAGGTCGTTCAGCAGAGGCGGCACCTGACGGCGCACGGCCTGGGGGAGGACGACGTACCGCAGTGCCTGCCGGTTGTTGAGGCCGAGCGAGCGGGCCGCGGCGCGCTGCGAGGGGTGGACGGACTCGATGCCGGCGCGGAACACCTCGGCCACGTACGCCGAGTACGTCAGGGTGAGGGCCGTTCCGCCCAGCAGCACCGGGTCGACCGTCACGCCCTGCAGCCGCAGCGCGGGGACACCGAGGACCACGATCATCAGGCTGATGATGAGCGGCAGCCCGCGGAAGAAGTCGGTGTAGGCGGCGGCCAGGACGCGCAGCGGGAAGAACACCGGGCCGCGCAGGGTGCGGGCGATCGCGATGAGCATTCCGAGGACCAGCACGGCGGCGCCGCAGACCAGCAGCAGCCGGACGTTGAGCCACAGTCCTTCGAGGACCTTGGGCAGCGCCTCGCGCGCGTAGTGCCCGTTGAAGAAGGTCTCCTTGGTACGCGGCCAGCCGGGCGCGCCCACGACGACCAGGTAGAGGACGGCTGCCGTGGCCAGGGTCGAGAGGGCGGCGACGGCCGTGGCGCGGCGGGAACGGGCCCGCTTGTAGGCCTCGCGTTCGATGCGGCGCTGCGACGGCGTGTATTCGTCCTCCGAGGCGGTCGTGCCGCCCTTGTCGTCCGCTCCCTCCCGGCCGGACTCGTCCTTCGTGAGCGTCACTTGAGCACCGGGGCGTCGACGGCGTCGGACAGCCACCGCTTCTCCAGCTTCGCCAGCGTGCCGTCCTCGCGCAGGGCGTCCACGGCGTCCGTCACACAGGAGGTGAGTGCGCTGCCCTTGTCGAGCACGAGCCCGAACTGCTCCGGCTCACCGCCCTGGTTCTCGAACTGACCCACGATCGTCGCGTTCGTGACCTCGGCCGCGGTGATGTAGAAGGCGGTCGGCAGATCGGTGACGATGGCGTCGATCTGGCCGTTCTGCAGAGCGGACTTGGCCTGGTCGTTCTTGGCGTAGACAGCCGCGTCCCGGACCGGCCGCACCACGTCGTCGATGTAGTCGAGGCTGGTCGTCCCGACCTGCGCGCCCAGCTTGAGGCCCTTCAGGTCCGTGATGCTCGTCGCCTTCGCGGCCTTGGTGCCCTTGAGCGCGATGACGGCCTGGCGTACGTCGTAGTAGCCGGACGAGAAGTCGACGGCTTTCTTGCGCTCCTCACTGATCGACACCTGGTTGATGTCGAAGTCGAACGTCTTCTCACCGGGCGCGAAGGCCTTGTTGAAGGGGACGCTCTGCCAGACGACGGCACTCTTGCCGTAGCCGAGCTGCTTCGCCACGGCGTACGCGACCGCCGACTCGAAGCCCTGGCCGTTCGTCGGCTCGTCGTCCTCGAACCACGGTTCGTACGCGGGCTGGTCCGTGGCGATGGTCAGCTTGCCGGGGGTCTCGGTGGCGAGCCTGCCCTGGGCGCAGGTGGTCCCGGCCGACCCCGAAGGCGTGTCGGCCGCCTTCTCCTGCGGCTGCGGAGCGCAGCCGACGGCGGTGGCGAGCAGGGCTGTTATCGCGGCGGCGACAGCGCGGCGCAGTACACGCGGGGCAGGATGCATGGCGCGAGATTGACAGTCCGCTGTCCCGTTTGTCGAGGTCACAGCGGAAACTGTTCGCATGGTGGGAACCGGTGTTGCGTTCTTGTGAACACTCCCCGCGCGGTCCCACGAGAGCAGCCGGGCCGCCGGTCGAGGGCGGGGATCGGCAGACCGGCGGCCCGTACCGCGCAGGAGCCGTCGTCCTGTGCGGGGCTGCTTCCAGTTGACTGCGCAACCACGTGCGTCGGGAGCGCACGTGTGACACCGGCGCGTGCGAACGGTTCACACGGGGCGCGTGCGCGGGCGTGCTGATCGAGGGGGCGTACGCGGGGACAGGGGGCGTACGCGCGGGGCGCCGCACCACCTCGCGTTCACTGCCCCGCGTTCACTGCCCCGTGCTCACCTGTCTCGTGTTCACCACCCGCGCGCGTGCCACTCCGGCAGATGCGGACGCTCGTTGCCCAGCGTGGTGTCGTTGCCGTGTCCCGGGTAGATCCAGCTCTCGTCCGGCAGGCTGAACACCTTCGCTTCAAGGCCGCCCATCAGGCTCTTGAAGTCCTCAGGACGTGTTGTCCGGCCAGGACCGCCGGGGAAGAGACAGTCGCCGGTGAACACATGGGGATGTCCGTGCGGGTCGTCGTAGACCAGGGCGATCGACCCCGGCGTGTGCCCGACGAGGTGGCGCGCGGTGAGCTCCACGTGCCCCACGCGGATGGTGTCGCCGTCGTCGACAAGGACGTCGGTCGGCACCGGGATGCCGTCGGCGTCGTCCCGCCCGGCGTAGGTACGCGCGCGCGTGGCCGCGACGACCTCGGCGAGCGCCTGCCAGTGGTCGCCGTGCTGGTGCGTGGTGACGACGGACGCGATGCCGTCGTCACCGATCATGCCGAGCAGGGTGTCGGCGTCGTTCGCCGCGTCGATCAGCAGCTGCTCGTCCGTGGCCCGGCAGCGCAGCAGATAGGCGTTGTTGTCCATGGGGCCGACCGCGATCTTCGTGATCATCAGGTCGCGCAGTTCGTGCACGTCGGCCGGGCCACCGACCTTCACCGCTCCGCTGTACGTCATGACGGTCAGCCTATAGCGGAGGCCGGGGGAGGAACCGGGCCGCGGAACCGTGCCGAGGAGCCGGGACCGCAGGGGAGCGGTGGCGGGAACCGCCGGGCTACAGCGGCGGCAGCTTCGGCAGGGAGCCGCCGTCCACGGTCAGCGTGGACCCCGCGCGGCGACCGCACAGCCAGCCGAGGAGGTCGGCCCGGGATCCGGCGACGGTGATTTCCGGCTCGCCGTCGCGGCCGGTCGGGATCCGGCGGCGGTCGTCCTGCTCCAGCCGCAGGGACGGCACGTCGGAGTGGCCCCGGAAGCGCTCGGCGAGGAAGTCGATCTCGCGCTGGACGAACTCCTCGGGGAGGTCCTCCAGCTCGTACCCGATGCCGAGATCCACGTGGTGCAGCTCCACCTCGATCCAGCGCCGGAACGGCACCCGGGACGCGGAATCGGTGACCCCGCCCCGCAGCTCGACCGTGCGCGACCAGTCCGCCGGCGCGGCCGCCGCCTGCTGTAAACGGGCCGCGCTCGCGCGCAGGTCGGCGAGCTGGACGGCCAGGACGCGTGGTGCGTCCCGCTCGATGTCGGTGTCCCGGGCGTCGCCGGAGACGTACATGGGGCGGCCCTCCAGGACGTTCACCAGGGCGTCGGCGTTGCGGGCGAGGTGAGCCAGGACGTGACCGCGGGTCCAGCCGGGCAGCCGTGACGGCTCCGTCACAGACGCGTCGTCCAGTTCGGCGACTGCGCTGAGCAGCCGCTCGGTAGCGTCGCGTACAGACGCCAGGTCATGCGCGTGATCCATCATGCGCATGACCCTAGCCCCGGCCACACCTTCGGGTGAAGGTGGTGAGCGAGTACCGTAAATCGAATGTGCGTGCTATATGGTCGCGTGTGGCGTCGGGCATGCTGGAGGGCCGGGGATTGTTATGCATCCGGGAATCCGACCGGCGTTGTCAGTGGCTCCCCCTAGTCTGAGAAAGCACGGGGGCCTCGCCCCTGTCACTTCTCTCAAGAAAGGTGCGGACCGGCGTGGCCGACCGTCTCATCGTCCGTGGCGCGCGCGAGCACAACCTGAAGAACGTCTCGCTCGACCTGCCTCGCGACTCGCTCATCGTCTTCACGGGCCTCTCCGGGTCGGGCAAGTCCTCCCTGGCCTTCGACACCATCTTCGCCGAGGGCCAGCGGCGCTATGTGGAGTCGCTCTCCTCGTACGCCCGCCAGTTCCTCGGCCAGATGGACAAGCCGGACGTGGACTTCATCGAAGGTCTGTCGCCCGCGGTCTCCATCGACCAGAAGTCGACCTCGCGCAACCCGCGCTCGACGGTCGGCACCATCACCGAGGTCTACGACTACCTGCGACTGCTGTTCGCCCGCATCGGAAAGCCGCACTGTCCCGAGTGCGGCCGCCCGATCTCGCGCCAGTCGCCGCAGGCCATCGTGGACCGGGTCCTGGAGCTGCCGGAAGGCAGCCGCTTCCAGGTGCTGTCCCCGCTCGTGCGTGAGCGCAAGGGCGAGTTCGTCGATCTCTTCGCCGATCTCCAGACCAAGGGGTACAGCCGCGCGCGGGTGGACGGCGAGACCGTCCAGCTCTCCAGCCCGCCCACCCTGAAGAAGCAGGAGAAGCACACCATCGAGGTGGTCGTCGACCGCCTCACGGTGAAGGACTCCGCCAAGCGCCGCCTCACCGACTCGGTGGAGACGGCCCTCGGCCTCTCCGGCGGCATGGTCGTGCTCGACTTCATCGACCTCCCCGAGGACGACCCCGAGCGCGAGCGCATGTTCTCGGAGCATCTGTACTGCCCGTACGACGACCTGTCCTTCGAGGAGCTGGAGCCGCGCTCCTTCTCCTTCAACTCGCCCTTCGGCGCCTGCCCCGAGTGCACCGGTATCGGCACCCGCATGGAGGTCGACCCCGAGCTGATCGTCCCGGACGAGGACAAGTCGCTCGACGAGGGTGCCATCCACCCCTGGTCGCACGGCCACACCAAGGACTACTTCAGCCGTCTGATCGGTGCCCTCGCCGACGCCCTGGGCTTCCGCACGGACATCCCCTTCGCGGGTCTGCCGCAGCGCGCCAAGAAGGCCCTGCTGCACGGCCACAAGACCCAGATCGAGGTCCGCTACCGCAACCGGTACGGCCGCGAGCGGGTCTACACGACGCCCTTCGAAGGTGCCGTCCCCTTCATCAAGCGCCGGCACAGCGAGTCCGAGAGCGACGCCAGCCGCGAGCGCTTCGAGGGCTACATGCGCGAGGTGCCCTGCCCCACCTGCGAGGGCACGCGCCTGAAGCCGCTCGTCCTCGCGGTCACGGTCATGGGGAAGTCGATCGCCGAGGTCTCCGCGATGTCCATCAGCGACTGCGCCGACTTCCTGGGCGAGCTGAAGCTCAGCGCCCGCGACAAGAAGATCGCCGAGCGCGTCCTGAAGGAGGTCAACGAGCGGCTGCGGTTCCTGGTCGACGTCGGCCTGGACTACCTCTCGCTGAACCGCGCGGCCGGCACGCTCTCCGGCGGCGAGGCCCAGCGCATCCGCCTGGCCACCCAGATCGGCTCCGGCCTGGTCGGCGTCCTGTACGTGCTCGACGAGCCGTCCATCGGCCTGCACCAGCGTGACAACCACCGGCTCATCGAGACCCTGGTCCGCCTGCGTGACATGGGCAACACGCTCATCGTCGTCGAGCACGACGAGGACACCATCAAGGTCGCCGACTGGGTCGTCGACATCGGTCCCGGCGCCGGAGAGCACGGCGGCAATGTCGTGCACAGCGGCTCCCTGAAGGGCCTGCTGGCCAACCCCGAATCGCAGACCGGCCAGTACCTGTCGGGCAAGAAGGCCATCCCGCTGCCCGACGTCCGGCGCCCCCTGGACCCGTCCCGGCAGCTCACGGTGCACGGCGCCCGCGAGAACAACCTCCAGGACATCGACGTGTCGTTCCCGCTGGGCGTGTTCACGGCGGTCACGGGCGTGTCCGGTTCCGGCAAGTCGACGCTGGTCAACGACATCCTGTACACACACCTGGCCCGTGAGCTCAACGGCGCCCGGAGCGTCCCCGGGCGGCACACGCGCGTGGACGGCGACGACCTCGTCGACAAGGTCGTGCACGTCGACCAGTCGCCCATCGGCCGTACGCCCCGGTCCAACCCGGCGACGTACACCGGTGTCTTCGACCACGTCCGCAAACTGTTCGCCGAGACGACCGAGGCGAAGGTCCGTGGCTACATGCCGGGCCGTTTCTCCTTCAACGTCAAGGGCGGCCGCTGCGAGAACTGCGCGGGCGACGGCACCATCAAGATCGAGATGAACTTCCTCCCGGACGTGTACGTCCCGTGCGAGGTCTGCCACGGCGCCCGGTACAACCGGGAGACCCTGGAGGTCCACTACAAGGGCAAGTCCATCGCCGAGGTCCTGAACATGCCGATCGAGGAAGCCATGCACTTCTTCGAGGCCGTCCCGGCGATCTCGCGCCATCTCAAGACGCTGAACGATGTCGGCCTCGGCTATGTCCGCCTCGGCCAGTCCGCGACCACCCTGTCCGGCGGTGAGGCGCAGCGGGTGAAGCTCGCCAGCGAGCTCCAGAAGCGGTCCACCGGGCGCACGGTCTACGTGCTGGACGAGCCGACCACCGGTCTGCACTTCGAGGACATCAGCAAGCTGCTGAAGGTCCTGTCCGGTCTGGTCGACAAGGGCAACACGGTCATCGTCATCGAGCACAACCTCGACGTGATCAAGACCGCCGACTGGGTCGTCGACATGGGCCCCGAAGGCGGCGGGGGCGGCGGTCTCGTGGTCGCCGAGGGCACACCGGAGCAGGTCGCCGGGGTTCCGGCCAGCCACACCGGCAAGTTCCTGCGGGAGATCCTCGACGCCGACCGGATCAGCGACGCGGCCCCGGTGAAGGCTCCGCGCAGGGCGACGACCAAGAAGACGGCCGCGGCCAAGAAGACGGTCGCGGCCAGGGCGACGACGCCGAAGACGGCGACGGCCAGGACGGCCACCGCCGGCAGTGCGGCCACCAAGAAGGCGGCCGGGACCACGCAGAAGACGGCACCGGCGAAGAAGACGACCCGGGCCGGCAAGGCCTGAGTCGTACGGACGGCGGACCCGGGCCTGCTGGGCCCGGGTCGAACGCACGGCACGTCCGGACAAGTCCAGAAAAAGCGGCGCCCCGCGCGGGAACTCCCGGCGGGGCGCCGCCCGTTCAACCATCAGCCACCCTGGCCCTGCGGCTCGACGAACTGCATGTCCAGCTGAATCTTGACAACATCACCGAGGAATCCGGCACCGAAGTCCGGCCCGAAGTCGCTGCGCCGGTCTCACCCGTCGCCTCGAATCCGGCGTGCCTCCTCTGATCCACAGGGGAGTCCACCACCCCGCCGAACTCGACGGCGAGCGTGACCGGGCGGGTCACGTCCCCGATGGTCAGGTCCCCCTCCATCGTCCACTCCCCACCCTCCCCGGACACCCGTGTCGAGCGGAACGCCATCGTCGGACGCTTCTCCAGGTCCAGCAGGTCGGCCGCGCGGGTGTGCGCGTCCCGGTCGGCATTCCCGGTGTCGATGGAAGCAAGGGCGATCTCCGCGCTCACCCGCACGTCGTCGACCGTCCCACCGACGAACAGCCCGGCCGTCAGTTCCCTGAACCGTCCGCGGACCTTGGCGATCCCGAGGTGACGGATGGTGAAGTCGACGGCCGAGTGGAGAGGGTCCAGCTCCCAGTGATGCGCGGGCTCGCACCGCCTACCCCGACTGGGACCGGGTGGCCGACGACCTGGTGGCCCGGCTCAGGCACGACGCCCCGCTCCGTGACCCCTATGTCGGCGAACTGGCCGACGAGTTGACGGTGACGGCGGGCGCGGACTTCGCGCATCGGTTCGCCGACCTGGCGGTGACACCGCGGCAGGTCGGATCCCAGCACCTCGAACACCCCGAGGCGGGGCCGCTGCGGCTGCGGCACGAGACACTCGCGCTTGTGGACGACGGTCAGCGTGTGGTCGTCCACCTGCCCGCGGACGAGGCCACGGCCGCCGCCCTCGACCGCCTGAGCGGTCGCCGCCCCGGCGCACTGCGGGCTGTGGGAGGGGCTGGCTGACGAGAGCGGGCGGCCGCGTGCGCCACGTGTTTCGGTCGTGACCAGTGGCTGCAGCGGTCGAGTCCGGTATGGCTGTGGGTGGGTCCGCAACGGCACGGACCGTCGCCCCTGGCCTCAACTCCCGGTAGGTGACAGCCGCCCCTTCGGCTGCCGGGTCCGCCGCAAACGCGGCCCGTCAACCGCAGACGGCCAGCCGTCAACCGTTGACCGTCTGCCTCAACCGTCGGTTGTCAGCCGTCCAGTTCGTGGGCGTACGGCGGTTCCGCCCCCGCGCGGGAGCAGGTGATCGCAGCCGCGCGGGCGGCGAAGCGCAGCAACTGGGTCCAGCCGTCGGCGCCCAAGGCGACGAGCGCCTCGCAGGACAGGGCGTCCCGCGCGGACAGGCCGTGCAGCAGGGCCGCGTTCACGGTGTCACCCGCGCCGATCGTGTCCACCACGTCGACCTTCTCGCCCGGTACGGAGTGCACCGAGCCGTCCCGGGTGAAGACGGTCAGTCCGTCGCCGCCCTGGGTGATCACGACGGCCGAGGGACCGGCGGCCAGCCACTCGCGCGGGGTGCCGCCCAGCCACAGGGCGTCCTCCTCGGAGAGCTTGAGCAGCGACACCGCCGGCAGCCAGCTCTTGAACCGGGCCCGGTAGGCGTCCGCGTCCGGGATGAGACCGGCCCGGATGTTCGGGTCGAGCGCGGTGAACACGCCTTGCCTGGACGCGGTCCGCATCAGCTTCTCGTAGGCAGTCGCCCCCGGCTCCAGGACGAGCGAACAGGTGCCGAACGACACCGCCCGCGTCCCTTCGGGCAGTGCCGCGGGGGCCGTGAACAGCCGGTCGGCGGTGCCGTCGACGTAGAAGGAGTAGGCAGCCGAGCCGTGCGTGTCGATGGTGGCGACGGCGAGGGTGGTCGGCTCGGTGCCACGCTGTACGGCGGACACGTCCACCTCCGCCCGCCGCAGCCCGTCGAGCAGGGCCTCGCCGAAGGCGTCACGGGAGACGCGGGAACAGAAGGCCGTGGGGGAGCCGAGCCGGCCGAGGGCCACGGCCGTGTTGTAGGGGCCGCCGCCGCATGCTGGCTGCAGACCCGCGAGGGCGCCCACGCCTTGCGGTACCAGGTCGATCAGGGCCTCACCGGCGACGACGATCACGAGAAGCTTCCTTCCTCGGACTGAGAGACAGGGGACTGAGGGAACTGAAACACCTGCAACACCTGCTGGGACTGCTCTGCTGGTACTGCTGGTATTGCTGGGACTTCCAGAGTTACGGAACTTCTAGGGCTGTTGGGATTGCTGGGGTTGCTGGGACTGGTCGGACTCCTGGGACCGCGCGGCCCTCTCCCGCTCCCGCCCGGCCGGGCACCCGCACGACGCGCGGTGGACGAAGGTGCAGGCCAGCCGCACGGTGCGGGCGGGCCGGTCCGGCGCGGCCAGGCGTTCCAGGAGCACCCGGACCGCCTGGGCGCCGATCTCCTTGCTGGGCTGGGCGATCGCGGTGAGCCGGGGCGTGAACAGGTCGGCCCAGTCGAAGTCGTCGAAGCAGCACAGCGCGATGTCCCCGGGCACGGACAGGTCCCGTTCGCGCAGTGCGCGCAGGGCGCCCAGGGTCATCGCGTTGTTGGCCGTGACGAGCGCGGTGGGCGGCGCGGCCAGGGACAGCAGGGCAGCCGTGGCGCGTTGCCCGCCGGCGGACTCGGAGTCGCCGTGCGCCACCAGACGTTCGTCGTAGGGAAACCCGGCTGCGGCGAGGCCGTGCCGGTATCCCGTGATCCGCTCGCTGGTGGTGCTCAACCCGGGCCGGCCCGCGACCAGGGCGATCCGCCGGTGACCGAGTCCGGCGAGATGCGTGACCAGCTCGGCCGTCGGTTCGGCGCTGTCGGCGCAGACCTGGTCGAAGCGCGGCGCACCGTTCTCTGGGGAGCCGGGGGAGTCGGGGGAGTCGACCACCCGGTCCAGGAAAACGGCCGGTACGTCATGACGCCTCAGGTAGGAGACGAGTTCGCTCGGGTCCGCGGAAGGAGCGACGATCATGCCGTCCACCCGCCGCTCGTGCAGGAGCTGGACGACCTTGCGTTCGTGCGCGGGATCGTCGTGCGGATCGGCGATGAGCAGGCTGTAGCCGTGCTCCAGGGCGGCGGTCTCGACACCTTGGAGAATCTCCGTGAAGTACGGGTTGCTGATCGCCGACACCGCGAGGCCGATGGACCGGGTGCGGGAGGTCACCAGGGAGCGGGCGAGCGTGTTGGGCGTGTAGCCCAGCTCGTCGATGGCGTCCAGCACGGCCTGCCGGGTGTGCGGCAGCACCGGCCGGGTGTCGTTGAGTACGTGCGAGACGGTCGCCACGGACACACCGGCGCTGCGTGCGACGTCGGCCATGGTCGGCATGGAGTCCCCTTCCCGAGCCGGACGACGCCCCCGCGGACGATGCCGGCACCGGGAACGTACCGCAATCGAGCGGCAGACGTAAACGCTTGCGCAAACGCTTACGTCCCTCGAAAACGTCATCGATGAGCGCACCGGTCCCGCGCCGCAACCGGTCCCGCGCCGCAACCGGTCCCGCGCCGCAACCGGTCCCGCACCGTCACCGGCTGCGCCGGCTCAGGATCCGCTTGGTGCGGTCACTCCCAGTCCCAGGCGATCCCCACGATCCCCGACCGCACCCGCGGCTCGACGAGGTGCACCGAGTGGTGGCGTCCGGTGAGGGCCAGCTCCTGGCGGCCGCTGCGGGGCGCCGCCGCCGAATGCTGGGTGAACCGGTGGCAGCGCATGGGCAGCGCGTTCTCGTCGAACCGCACCTGGAGCGCGTACTGACCGCCCGCGGGCCCGAAACCGCGGACGTACTCCCGCGACACGCCCGCCGTGCCGTCCTCGACGGTGTAGCGGAAGAGGAACGTGTCACCGGCCCGCAGCCGCGTGTCGAAGAGCAGCTCGGCCACCAGCACCCCGGTGTCCTGGTCCGAACGGACTTGACCGGTACGGCAGTTCTCCAGTGCGTGGACGGCCATCCGCTCCGGTGCGCACCCCGGGTCGCCGTGGTGGACGGCCACGAAGCGGTCGACGCCGTCCCGGTGGGCACGCACGATGTGGTGCGACTCGCGTCCCGTCAGCTCGCGGCGGGCCCCGATCCGTACCCGTTCGTGGTGTCCGAGGGTGTGCAGTCCGCTGTCGAGCGGCGAACCCAGCTCGCCCAGCAACTGTTCCAGGATGTCCGAGGCGGCCACGAGGGATCGGTAGGAGCGGGCCGCGGGCCGCTGCCCCGAAGGTTCTTCGTCGGCCCGGGCGAGCAGCCGGATCAGCGACTCCTCCGGCAGCTGGAGGATCTCCTCCAGCGCCCGTACGGCCCGCAGCGACTCCGGGCGCTGAGGGCGCCGGGCACCCTGCTGCCAGTAACTCAGGCTCGTCACACCGACCTTGACGCCGTGGCGTGACAGATGGTGCTGCACGCGCTGCAGCGGCAGTCCGCGGGCGGCGATCGCGGCACGCAGGGCGACGTGGAAGGGGCCGCCGCGCAGAGCCGAGTCCAGTTCCGCGGTGGCGACGCCGGCGACGTCCGCGTGCTGTGTGGCGTGCGGCATGCGGGCCCTTTCTGTGAATGGTCGGCACGGTTGGTCGGACCGTGTGCGAGAGGTGCCGGGGGCCACCGCGCCGGCGTCGGGGTCTTCACATCCGTACGCCGTCGTTCAGGGCCCCGAGTTCCCCCGCATTGAAGCGTGTTGACCAGGTCCCGACAACACCTGATGCCCAACAGCGGCCTACTCCCGGCCGAGTCGGCGCTCACGCCCGCAGGGCCAGTACCTCCCTGATCGCCCGCGCGGACAGCGCCGACTTGTGCGGGAACCCGCGCGCGGGACTGTCGGCGATGAGTTCGTCTCCCGGACCCGTACGAGGGCTTCCGCGCCGGTCGCGGCAAGGCCGACGACCTGGACCCCACCCCACCCCACCCCACCCCACTCCGCTCCAGCAGCAGGCACGGGTGGCCTGCATGAACCGGACGCTGTCATCGACGCTGAGACAGCGCAGTGACATGCGCACAGCTTGCCAACCGGACGACGGAAGCGCTTTGCAGCCAGCCTGTAGGCCGCTCCGCCGCCGGCCGCGCGCGATGGCGGCGTCGACAGGGGCGGCAGGGACGCAGGGGCGGCAGGCGGGCCGTGCGCCAGGACACCACCTGCGACGGGAAGATCGAGGGCAGCGCGCGTATCGGCCGGTTGCGGGGCGTGGGCACCTTCGACTCCGGCATGGGGCTGAGAGGATCGCCCGGTGGATGCCGCGCGCGGCCTGGAGGAGCTCGTCGAAGGCGTCGCCCAGTCCTCGGCGAAGGCGTTCGAGCTGCTCGGGGAGCCCGTCGGCCCGCTCCTCCAGCAGGCCTGGCCCCTTCTAGAGGTCCAGCTGGAGGTCGCCGTCTGTCACGTCACCTCGGAGTACCTGACCAACGCCGTGAAACACGCGCGCGGGTGTCGCCAGGTGAAGGTGACGGCCCGCACCGACAGCGACGTCCTGGAGGTGATCAACCGCGACGACGGCACCGGCGGTGGCGCCGGCCCCGCCCGCGGCTGGAGCCTGATCGGGCTCGTCAACCGGGTCGAGGCGATCGGCGGCAGGCCGGCCGTCAGCAGCCCGCCCGGCCGGGGCACGACCCTGACCGTACAGCTGCCCGTACCCGTACCCGGGCCCGGAGCACAGAGGTGACCGCCCGAGGCGTACGCGGAGGGGCGCTGCCCAGGAGGGGGAGCCTGGACGCGGTGACGCGCGTACGCCTCGGGCGGCCGGGTCGGACGGTCGGGTCGGACGGAGAGGAAGGAAGCCGTCCGGCTCTAGGGGCGGGGGTGACCACCGCCTCGTTCCCGCGGTACGCGCTTGGCGCGCACGATGTCGGGGTCGCGCGGGTCTAGCAGGTCGTGCAGCGTGGACGTCTCGTCCGTGGTCCGGCCGGACCGGGCCGGCCGCCGTCGCTTCTCGATCCGTGTCCGCCGCATGTCCCGCAGCCCTTCGGCCGATGACCGCCGCCCCGTCCGGAGCGACAAGCCCTTTTCTATCCGCAGCGACTGGAGCCTCCCTCGCGCCCGGCCTCAAGTCGTCAGGGCAGGCCCCCACATTCCGCATCCGGTCAGCCGCACCCGGGCCTCCGGCAGGCTGTCGGGACGCCGTACCGCATGAGCCGGTGCGCCCGTGAGCGCGAGGTCCTCGCCCTCATGGCGCGGGGCCGCTCGAACGCGGGCATCGGCCGCCGGCTGTGGGTGGCCGAGGGCACCGTCGGGAAGCACGTCCGCAGCAGCCTGGGCAAACCGGGCCTCCAGGAGGACACCGGCGCCCGCCGCCGCGCCCTGGCCGTGCTCACCCGCCCGGAGCCGCGGCAGACCCGGTTCCCGGCATCCGGGCGGCCCGGCGTCGTCCACAGGCCCGCCGCGCTGTCAGCCCTCGCCAGTAGGGTGTGAGACATGGCCGATCCCTCCAGCTACCGCCCCCGGCCGGGACAGATCCCGGACTCCCCCGGGGTCTACAGGTTCCGTGACGAGCACCGCCGGGTGATCTACGTCGGAAAGGCGAAGAGCCTGCGCCAGCGCCTGGCGAACTACTTCCAGGACCTGGCGGGCCTGCATCCGCGCACCCGCACCATGGTCACCACGGCGGCGTCCGTGGAGTGGACGGTGGTGTCCACGGAGGTGGAGGCGCTGCAGCTGGAGTACTCCTGGATCAAGGAGTACGACCCCCGGTTCAACGTCAAGTACCGCGACGACAAGAGCTACCCGTACCTCGCGGTGACGATGAACGAGGAGTTCCCGCGCGTGCAGGTGATGCGCGGTCACAAGAAGAAGGGTGTGCGGTACTTCGGGCCGTACGGGCACGCCTGGGCGATCCGCGACACCGTGGACCTCCTCCTGCGCGTCTTCCCGGTCCGCACCTGCTCGGCCGGCGTCTTCAAGAACGCCACCCGCACCGGCCGCCCCTGTCTGCTCGGCTACATCGGCAAGTGCTCCGCGCCCTGCGTCGACCGGGTCTCCGCGGAGGAGCACCGCGAACTCGCCGACGACTTCTGCGACTTCATGGCCGGGCGCACGGGCACGTATCTGCGCCGCCTGGAGAAGCAGATGACGGCGGCGGCCGAGGAGATGGAGTACGAGCGGGCAGCCCGCCTGCGCGACGACATCGAGGCCCTGAAGAAGGCGATGGAGAAGAACGCGGTCGTGCTCGCCGACGCGACCGACGCCGACCTGATCGCGGTCGCCGAGGATGAGCTGGAAGCGGCCGTGCAGATCTTCCACGTCCGCGGCGGACGGGTGCGCGGCCAGCGCGGCTGGGTCACCGACAAGGTCGAGGAGATCACCACCGGCGCCCTCGTCGAGCACGCCCTCCAGCAGCTCTACGGCGAGGAGAAGGGCGACGCGGTGCCCAAGGAGGTCCTCGTCCCGGCGCTGCCCGACCCGGTGGAGCCCGTCCAGGACTGGCTCACCGAGCGGCGCGGGTCGAACGTGTCGCTGCGCATCCCGCAGCGCGGCGACAAGAAGGCCCTCATGGAGACCGTGGAGCGCAACGCCCGGCATTCGCTCGTGCTGCACAAGACCAAACGCGCCTCCGACCTGACCACACGCTCGCGCGCGCTGGAGGAGATCGCCGACGCCCTGGTCCTCGACAGCGCCCCGCTGAGGATCGAGTGCTACGACATCTCGCACCTCCAGGGCGACGACGTCGTGGCCTCCATGGTCGTCTTCGAGGACGGCCTCCAGCGCAAGAGCGAGTACCGCCGCTTCCAGATCAAGGGCTTCGAGGGCCAGGACGACGTCCGCTCCATGCACGAGGTGATCACCCGCCGCTTCAGGCGCTACCTCGCCGAGAAGGAGCGGACGGGGGAGTGGACCGACGGCGAGGACGCGCTCACCGAGGAGGACGGCCGTCCCAAGCGGTTCGCCTACCCGCCCCAGCTCGTCGTCGTCGACGGCGGCCGGCCCCAGGTGGCCGCCGCCAAGAAGGCCCTCGACGAACTCGGCATCGACGACATCGCCGTGTGCGGCCTCGCCAAGCGCCTGGAGGAGGTCTGGCTGCCCGGCGAGGACGACCCCGTGGTCCTGCCCCGCACCAGCGAGGGCCTCTACCTCCTCCAGCGCGTCCGCGACGAGGCGCACCGCTTCGCGATCAGCTACCAGCGCACCAAGCGCGCCAAGCGCTTCCGGTCGAGCCCGCTGGACGACGTGCCGGGCCTCGGCGAGACCCGCAAGCAGGCGCTGATCAAGCACTTCGGCTCGGTGAAGAGGCTGCGGTCCGCGACGATCGACCAGATCTGCGAGGTGCCCGGCATAGGCCGCAAGACGGCCGAGACCATCGCCGCCGCCCTCGCCCGGGCGGCCCCGGCCGCACCCGCCGTCAACACGGCGACCGGCGAGATCATGGAAGACGATGGGAACGGGGCACTCGAGACCACCACCCAAGCCCCGGGGGAGCCCGTGACCGCGGGCGCCCCGGACGAACGACGGGGGCAGGAGACATGACCGAGCAGGAAGCACAGCCCACAGCGGAGCGAGATCGCACGCACAAGGAAACAGGCGAGGATCCCGCACAGCACCACGCACGCCAGGAAGACGGAGCACACGTGAGTACGGGCAGCGAAGCAGCCGGGACGCCCGATGCGGCCATCCCCGAGCTTGTGATCATCTCCGGCATGTCCGGGGCCGGCCGCTCGACGGCCGCCAAGTGTCTGGAGGACCTCGGCTGGTTCGTCGTCGACAACCTCCCGCCCGCGCTGATCCCCACCATGGTGGAGCTCGGCGCCCGCTCGCAGGGCAACGTGGCACGGATCGCGGTCGTCGTCGACGTCCGAGGCCGCCGCTTCTTCGACAACCTCCGGGAGTCCCTCGCCGACCTCGAAAGCAAGCAGGTCACCCGGCGGATCGTCTTCCTGGAGTCCTCCGACGACGCCCTGGTGCGCCGCTTCGAGTCGGTGCGCCGCCCGCACCCCCTCCAGGGCGACGGCCGCATCGTCGACGGCATCGCCGCCGAGCGCGAGCTGCTGCGCGAGCTGCGCGGCGACGCCGACCTGGTGATCGACACCTCCAGCCTGAACGTGCACGAGCTGCGCGCCAAGATGGACGCCCAGTTCGCCGGCGAGGAGGAGCCCGAGCTGCGGGCCACCGTCATGTCCTTCGGCTTCAAGTACGGCCTCCCGGTCGACGCCGACCTGGTCGCGGACATGCGCTTCCTGCCCAACCCGCACTGGGTCCCGGAGCTGCGCCCCTTCACCGGCCTCAACGAAGAGGTCTCCGCGTACATCTTCAACCAGCCCGGTGCCAAGGAGTTCCTCGACCGGTACGCCGAGCTGCTCCGGCTCATCGCGGCCGGCTACCGGCGTGAGGGCAAGCGGTACGTGACGATCGCCATCGGCTGCACCGGCGGCAAGCACCGCTCGGTGGCCACGTCGGAGAAGCTCGCCGCGCGCCTTGCCGCCGAGGGTGTGGAGACGGTGGTCGTGCACCGGGACATGGGACGGGAATGACGGGACGTTCTCCGCGGCTGAGCAGGCTGCGCCGGGCCGTCCCCGAGGGACGCGCGAGCAAGCCCGTCGAGGCCCGCGGGGCCAAGCCGCGCCGCCGGGGTGCCCAGCCCAAGGTGGTCGCCCTCGGCGGCGGCATGGGCCTGTCGGCCTCGCTCGCCGCGCTGCGCCGGATCACCGGTGACCTCACCGCCGTCGTCACCGTGGCCGACGACGGCGGCTCCAGCGGGCGTCTGCGTGACGAACTGGGTGTGCTGCCGCCCGGCGACCTGCGCAAGGCGCTGGCGGCGCTGTGCGGCGACGACGACTGGGGCCAGACCTGGGCGCGGGTCATCCAGCACCGCTTCCAATCCAAGGGCGACCTGCACGAACACGCGGTCGGCAACCTGCTGATCGTCGCCCTGTGGGAACAGCTGGGCGACCACGTCCAGGCCCTGGACCTGGTGGGCAGGCTGCTCGGCGCGCACGGGCGTGTGCTGCCCATGTCCGCCGTGCCCCTGGAGCTCCAGGCACTGGTCAAGGGCCACGACCCGGACCGGCCCGAGGACGTCGACACCGTGCGGGGACAGGCGACCGTCGCCCTCACACCCGGCGAGGTGCAGTCCGTGCACCTGGTGCCGCACGACCCGCCCGCGGTGCCGGAGGCGGTGGAGGCGGTTCTCGACGCGGACTGGGTGGTCCTCGGCCCGGGCTCGTGGTTCTCCTCGGTCATCCCGCACCTGCTCGTGCCCGAACTCCTGGACGCGGTCACGCAGACGAAGGCGCGCCGGGTACTCTCCCTGAACCTCGCGCCGCAGCCGGGAGAAACCGAGGGCTTCTCCCCGCAGCGTCATGTGGAGGTTTTGGGACGACACGCCCCTAAACTCGCCCTGGACGTGGTGCTGGCCGACGAGGCCGCCGTGCCCGACCGAGATGTGCTCACCGAGGCCGCCAAGCGGCTCGGTGCCGCGGTCGAGCTGGCCCCGGTCGCCCGGAGAGACGGAACTCCGCGGCACGACCCGGAGCTGTTGGCCGCCGCGTACGACCGTATTTTTCGGATGCATGGAAGGATCGGCCCATGGCGATGACGGCAGCGGTGAAGGACGAGATCTCCCGGCTCCCCGTCACCCGTACCTGCTGCAGGAAGGCGGAGGTCTCCGCCATTCTGCGGTTCGCCGGCGGCCTCCACCTGGTGAGCGGGCGCATCGTGATCGAGGCGGAGCTGGACACCGCGATGGCGGCCCGCCGCCTGAAACGGGACATCCTGGAGATCTTCGGCCACAGCTCCGAACTGATCGTGATGGCGCCCAGCGGACTGCGCCGCGGCTCGCGTTACGTCGTCCGGGTCGTCGCCGGCGGTGACCAGCTGGCCCGGCAGACCGGCCTGGTCGACGGCAGGGGCCGTCCGATCCGGGGGCTGCCCCCGCAGGTGGTCTCGGGGGCCACCTGCGACGCGGAGGCCGCCTGGCGCGGGGCCTTCCTCGCGCACGGCTCGCTCACCGAGCCGGGCCGTTCCTCCTCCCTTGAGGTGACCTGCCCGGGCCCGGAGGCCGCGCTCGCGCTGGTCGGCGCCGCCCGCCGGCTGTCGATCGCGGCCAAGGCCCGCGAGGTGCGCGGCGTGGACCGGGTGGTCGTCCGGGACGGCGACGCGATCGGTGCCCTGCTCACCCGGCTCGGCGCCCACGAGTCGGTGCTGGCCTGGGAGGAGCGCCGGATGCGCCGCGAGGTGCGGGCCACGGCGAACCGTCTCGCCAACTTCGACGACGCCAACCTGCGTCGCTCCGCGCGCGCGGCCGTCGCCGCCGGTGCCCGCGTCCAGCGCGCCCTGGAGATCCTCGGTGACGACGTCCCCGAGCACCTCGCAGCCGCCGGGCGCCTGCGCATGGACCACAAGCAGGCCTCGCTGGAGGAGCTGGGCGCGCTCGCCGACCCGCCGCTGACCAAGGACGCCGTGGCGGGCCGTATCCGCCGGCTGCTGGCGATGGCCGACAAGCGCGCCTCCGACCTCGGCATCCCGGGCACGGACGCCAACCTCAGCGAGGACCTGGCCGACAATCTCGTGGGCTGACCCGAGTCTCGCAACACGCCGGTGCCGACGCCCGCTTGGGCCGTCGGCGCCGGCGTTCGTCCATCTGCGCGGTGTCCTTGACTCGATCATGGATTGACATGAGCCTGGCATGGTTCTCCGCTGTGGGGAACACACGCTAGGGGGGTTCATGAGACGAAGAGCGAGACCGATCCTCGCTGTTGGTGCGCTCCTGCTGGGCGGTGCGGGCATCGCACCCCTCGCACAGGCGGCGGAAAGCCCCGCCTCGTCGGATCCGAACGAGGTCAAGGTCTTCCGCGCCGAGGTCACCCGGCAGCAGGTACCCCTGCTGCTGGCGGCCGGCCAGGACGGACACGAACTCAGTGAACAGGTGCCCGAGAAGGGCAAGGCCACCGTCGAGGCCTATCTCACCGACCAGCAGGCCGACGCACTCGAGGAACAGGGCGTCGACCTCACCGAGCACAAGCTGTCCGCCAAGGCGGAGGCGCGCGTCGAGGACGCCGCCGAGGGGGTGTTCCGCCCCTACAGCGGAAGCGGCGGGCTGAAGGAGGAGATCGTCAGGACCGGCCAGGAGAACCCCGGCCTCACCAAGGTCGTCTCCATCGGCAAGACGGTCAACGGCCAGGACATCCTCGCCCTGAAGATGACCAAGGGCGCCAAGAAGTCCAAGGACGGCTCCAAGCCGTCCGTGCTGTACCTGTCCAACCAGCACGCGCGCGAGTGGATCACGCCGGAGATGACCCGCCGGCTGATGCACCACTACCTGGACAACTACAAGACGGACAAGAAGATCAAGAAGCTCGTCGACTCCACCGAGCTGTGGTTCGTGCTGTCCGCCAACCCCGACGGCTACGACTACACCTTCCAGGACTCCGACAACCGCCTGTGGCGCAAGAACCTGCGCGACAACAACGGCGACGGGACCATCGCCACCGGCGACGGCGTCGACCTCAACCGCAACTTCCCCTACAAGTGGGGCTACGACGACGAGGGTTCGTCCCCCAACCCCACCAGCCAGACCTACCGCGGCACCGCCCCCGGCTCCGAGCCCGAGACCCAGGCCCTGGACGCCTTCGAGAGGCGGATCGGGTTCACGTACGGCATCAACTACCACTCCGCCGCCGAACTCCTCCTCTACGGGGTCGGCTGGCAGGTGGCCACCGACACCCCGGACGACGTCCTCTACGAGGCGCTGGCCGGCACCCCGGAGAACTCCGCGATCCCGGGCTACCACCCGCAGGTCTCCTCGGAGCTCTACACCACCAACGGCGAGGCCGACGGTCACGCGGCCAACGTCAACGGCACGGCGATGTTCACCCCCGAGATGTCGACCTGCCAGACCATCTCGAACCTCTACCCGGACGACCGCTGGAACGCCGCCGACTGCCAGTCGGTCTTCAACTTCCCCGACGACGAGAAGCTGATCCAGCAGGAGTTCGCGAAGAACATCCCGTTCGCGCTCTCCGTCGCCGAGTCCGCCTCCCACCCCGACCGGCCGTCCTCGGCGGCGGGCCTGAGCGCCGCCGACTTCACCCCGGCCCCGTTCACGACGTCGTACGCACGCGGCGCCGACCAGGAGGTCTCCGTCGTCGTACGGAAGTCGGTGCGCGACAAGGAACTCAAGTACCGCGTCAACGGCGGACGCACGCTGGACCAGGCGCTGCGGCCCTGGAAGGGCGGCGAGACCTACGGCGGTGAGGACAACCTCTACTTCGACGAGTACCGGGCCAGAGTCCAGGACGGTGTTCCGGGCGACACGGTGGAGGTGTGGTTCACCGGCGAGACGAAGAGCGGCAAGAAGATCTCCAGCACGCACTTCACCTACACCGTGGCCGAGCGGCCCCGCGCGGACGTCCTCGTCGTCGCCGAGGAGGGCGCGGCAGCCACGCAGGCGCAGACCTACGTCGACACGCTGAAGGCGGCCGGACACAGGGCACTCGTCTGGGACGTCGCCACCCAGGGCGCGCCCGACGCGCTCGGCGTGCTCAGCCACTTCGGCACGGTCGTCCACTACACGGGCGCGAGCGTCCCCGGCATCGCCACCCAGCTCCAGCTGCGCGCCTTCCTCAACGAGGGCGGCAAACTGCTGGAGGCGGGCGAGCTGGCCGGCGGCAGCGTCGCCCTCGCCGACGGCACCCCGACGAACGACTTCAGCCAGTACTACCTGGGCGCCTACTCACGCACGTCGACCCCCGGGGCCACCGGCTTCACCGGCTCCGGAGAACTCGGCGGCTTCACCGGCGCGCTCGGTCCCGCCACCGGCAACCCGCTGGACCGGGCCGGCACGTACGGCGTGACCTCGGACGAACTGCCCGCCGACAGGTACCCCCAGTTCGTCAGCGCCGGCGCGGGCCAGTTCGCCGGGACCGTCAACCCGTACGGGCCCTACGCGGGCTCCTCCATGGCGGCCGCCGTGCACACCGACGACGCCTACAAGCGGCTGACCCGGACCGTCGACCTCACCGGGGTGAGCGCCGCCGACCGGCCCACGCTGCGCACGCAGCTGCTGTGGGACACCGAGCCCGGCTACGACAACGTGCTCGTCGAGGCGCACACCACCGGCGCCGACGACTGGACCACGCTCCCCGAGGCGGGCGGCGCCACCCGCGCCACCGTGCCGGCGGAGTGCTCGGCCGGGTACTACGTGGCCGAGCACCCGCAGCTCGCGCACTACCTGACCGCGGCCCCCGACGGTTGCGCCGCGACCGGCACCACGGGCGCGTGGAACGCCCTGACCGGCGCCTCCGACGGCTGGCAGCAGGTGAACTTCGACCTGAGCGCGTACGCCGGCAGGTCGGTCGAGGTCGCGATCAGCTATGTCACCGACCCGGGCAGCGGCGGCCACGGCGTCCTCGCGGACGACGCCTCCCTGGTCGTCGGCGGCAGCGCCACCGAGACCGAGGGCTTCGAGACGTCGCTCGGCGCCTGGAGCGCGGCCGGACCGCCCCCGGGCAGCCCGGCCGTCCTCAAGGACTGGGCGCGTACCGGGACCCTGTTCCGGACCTACGGGGCGGTCACCACGGACGACACCGTGCTGCTCGGCTTCGGCCTGGAGCACGTCGCCTCGGCGGCCGAGCGGACGGCTCTGCTGAGGAAGGCCCTCGCGGCGCTCGACGAGTGACGTACCAGGTCAACCCGGTGTGACTCGGTACAGCGAGAACGGGTGATCGGTCTTCGGACCCGGGCGGTCCGTACCCCTACTGGCGGGTACGGGCCGCCTCGCCGTGTATGGGGCATCTCGATGTCACCCCGGGGGCCACGGAGAGGTAGGGTCGTAGGCGGTCGGGGACATCCCATACAGCTCGCCGGATTCGAACCCGGCGTACCAACGAGGAGATCGGTTTCGTGACGATCCGCGTAGGCATCAACGGCTTTGGCCGCATCGGTCGTAACTACTTCCGCGCGCTGCTGGAGCAGGGTGCAGACATCGAGATCGTGGCTGTCAACGACCTGGGTGACACCGCGACCACCGCTCACCTGCTGAAGTACGACACCATCCTGGGCCGCCTCAAGGCCGAGGTGTCGCACACCGCCGACACGATCACCGTCGACGGCAAGACGATCAAGGTGCTCTCCGAGCGCAACCCCGCCGACATCCCGTGGGGCGACCTCGGCGTCGACATCGTGATCGAGTCGACCGGCATCTTCACCAAGAAGGCCGACGCCGAGAAGCACATCGCCGGCGGCGCCAAGAAGGTCCTCATCTCGGCTCCGGCCAAGGAAGAGGACATCACGATCGTGATGGGCGTCAACCAGGACAAGTACGACCCGGCGAACCACCACGTCATCTCCAACGCCTCCTGCACCACCAACTGTGTGGCGCCGATGGCCAAGGTGCTCGACGAGAACTTCGGCATCGTCAAGGGCCTGATGACGACGGTGCACGCATACACGAACGACCAGCGGATCCTGGACTTCCCGCACTCGGACCTGCGCCGCGCCCGCGCCGCCGCCGAGAACATCATCCCGACCACGACGGGTGCCGCCAAGGCCACCGCCCTGGTCCTGCCGCAGCTCAAGGGCAAGCTCGACGGCATCGCGATGCGCGTCCCGGTCCCGACCGGTTCGGCCACCGACCTGGTCGTGACGCTGCAGCGCGAGGTCACCAAGGACGAGGTCAACGCCGCGTTCAAGAAGGCCGCCGACGACGGCGACCTCAAGGGCTACCTGTCCTACACCGAGGACCCGATCGTCTCCTCGGACATCGTGGGCGACCCGGCCTCCTGCACCTTCGACTCCTCCCTGACCATGGTCCAGGAGGGCAACTCGGTGAAGATCCTCGGCTGGTACGACAACGAGTGGGGCTACTCCAACCGCCTCGTCGACCTGACGGTCTTCGTCGGCGACCAGCTCTGATCGACAGAGCAGGCACCTCCGTGTGAGGACAGGGCTCGGGCAGTGCGGCGACGCGCTGTCCGAGCCCTGACTCACGTACAGATCAGCTCTTCCACGATCACGGGCATCACCGGCATCACGAGTCCTCACCAGGAGTTCCCTCCATGAAGACGATCGACGAACTTCTCGCCGAAGGCGTGGGCGGCAAGCGGGTCTTCGTCCGCGCCGACCTGAACGTGCCGCTGGACGGCACCACGATCACCGACGACGGCCGTATCCGCGCCGTCGTGCCCACCGTCAAGGCACTCGCCGAGGCGGGCGCCCGGGTGGTCGTCGCCTCGCACCTGGGCCGCCCCAAGGGCGCGCCGGACCCCGCCTTCTCGCTCGGCCCGGCCGCCGCGCGCCTCGGCGAACTCCTCGACACCTCCGTGGCGTTCGCGACCGACACGGTCGGCGAGTCCGCCCGGGCCACCGTCGCGGACCTCGCCGACGGCCAGGTCGCCGTCATCGAGAACCTGCGCTTCAACGCCGGCGAGACGTCCAAGGACGACGCCGAGCGCGGTGCCTTCGCCGACCAGCTGGCCGGGCTCGCCGACCTGTACGTGGGCGACGGCTTCGGCGCGGTGCACCGCAAGCACGCCTCGGTCTTCGACCTCCCGGCGCGGCTGCCGCACTACGCCGGCTACCTCATCGCGACCGAGGTCGGTGTCCTGAAGAAGCTCACCGAGGACGTCGAGCGCCCCTACGTGGTCGCCCTCGGCGGCTCCAAGGTCTCCGACAAGCTCGCCGTCATCGACGAGCTGCTCGGCAAGGCCGACAAGCTGCTCATCGGCGGCGGCATGGCCTTCACCTTCCTCAAGGCCAAGGGGTACGAGATCGGTGCCTCCCTGGTCCAGGAGGACCAGCTGCCGGCCGTCAACGAGTACGTCGAGCGCGCGGAGAGGAACGGCGTCGAGCTGATCGTCCCCGTCGACGTCGTGGTCGCGGCCGAGTTCCCGGACCTGAAGACCAAGGCTCCGTCCGACCCGGCCACCGTGGCCGCGGACGCGATCCCGTCCGACCGGATGGGCCTGGACATCGGTCCGGAGTCCCGCAAGCTGTACGCCTCGAAGCTCGCCGACGCGGCCACCGTCTTCTGGAACGGCCCGATGGGCGTCTTCGAGCATCCCGACTACGCCGAGGGCACCAAGGCGGTCGCCCAGGCCCTTCTCGACTCCCCGGCCTTCACGGTCGTCGGCGGTGGCGACTCCGCCGCGGCCGTCCGCATCCTGGGCTTCGACGAGAACGCATTCGGCCACATCTCGACCGGTGGCGGCGCCTCCCTCGAATACCTCGAGGGCAAGACGCTCCCCGGCCTCGCCGCACTGGAGGACTGACCCCGTATGACCACTCGCACGCCGCTGATGGCGGGCAACTGGAAGATGAACCTCAACCACCTCGAGGCCATCGCCCACGTCCAGAAGCTCGCCTTCGCCCTGGCCGACAAGGACTACGACGCCGTAGAGGTCGCCGTCCTGCCGCCCTTCACCGACCTGCGCTCCGTGCAGACCCTGGTCGACGGCGACAAGCTCAAGATCAAGTACGGTGCCCAGGACATCTCCGCGCACGACGGCGGCGCCTACACCGGCGAGATCTCCGGTTCGATGCTGGCCAAGCTGAAGTGCACGTACGTGGCCGTCGGCCACTCCGAGCGCCGCCAGTACCACAACGAGACCGACGAGCTGGTGAACACCAAGGTCAAGGCCGCCTACAAGCACGGCCTGACCCCGATCCTGTGCGTCGGCGAGGAACTGGACGTCCGCGAGGCGGGCAACCACGTCGCGCACACCCTCGCCCAGGTCGAGGGCGGCCTCAAGGACCTTGCGGCCGAGCAGGCCGAGACCGTCGTGATCGCCTACGAGCCGGTGTGGGCCATCGGCACCGGCAAGGTCTGCGGCGCCGAGGACGCCCAGGAGGTCTGCGCGGCGATCCGCGGCAAGATCGCCGAGCTGTACACGCAGGAGCTGGCCGACCAGGTCCGCATCCAGTACGGCGGCTCCGTGAAGTCCGGCAACGTCGCCGAGATCATGGCGCAGGCCGACATCGACGGCGCCCTGGTCGGCGGCGCGTCGCTGGACGCCGACGAGTTCGTCAAGATCGTGCGGTTCCGCGACCAGTGAGTGTGCGGTAGCGGCGATCCGTCGTACTCTTGCGGGGGCATGGTGGCCAGCCACCGTGCCCCCGTCGTCCATCCAGTTCCGAGGAAGTTGGTCCAGCCGTGGTAATGGGGTTCTCGATCGCCCTGATCGTCTTCAGCCTGCTGATGATGCTGCTGGTGCTGATGCACAAGGGCAAGGGCGGCGGCCTCTCCGACATGTTCGGTGGCGGCATGCAGTCGTCCGTCGGCGGCTCCTCGGTCGCCGAGCGCAACCTCGACCGCATCACCGTGGTGGTCGGTCTGATGTGGTTCGCGTGCATTGTCGTGCTCGGCATCCTGATGAAGGTGAACAACTGATCAGCGTCACACACGCAGCACGCCCATTCCACACGTAAGGCCCCATGTTCGGTACGCGCAGCTGAGCGCGGCCTATCATGGGGCTTGCGTCTGTGTACGGGGGTTGTAACTCCATTCACTGGACGCGCGTTGGGCCTTACGTAGACTGAGGCGCTCGCAGCGAAGCGAAACGCCGACTCGCTTCGCGGCACCATCACGCAGGGAGTTACGACCGTGGCAAGTGGCAACGCGATCCGAGGAAG
Organism: Streptomyces sp. NPDC003011; assembly: GCF_053591515.1. Lineage (NCBI taxonomy): Bacteria > Bacillati > Actinomycetota > Actinomycetes > Kitasatosporales > Streptomycetaceae > Streptomyces > Streptomyces sp. NPDC003011. The sequence continues at coordinate 2,024 of NZ_JBSFTY010000050.1, read as the reverse complement.
CCGGGTCGGGGCGGGGCCGATGGGCGAGGCCGAGCGGGGCGAGTCCGCGCCCCGGCTGCGCATCTCCTTCTGGTGCTCCAACGGGCATGAGACGCAGCCCAGCTTCGCCAGCGACGCGCAGGTTCCCGATACCTGGGACTGCCCGCGCTGCGGCTTTCCGGCGGGGCAGGACCGGGACAACCCCCCGGCTCCGCCGCGCACCGAGCCCTACAAGACGCACCTCGCCTACGTGCGGGAACGGCGCAGCGACGCGGACGGCGAGGCGATCCTCGCCGAGGCGCTCGCCAAACTGCGAGGCGAGATCTAGGAGTTGAGAGCCGGCCGGGCATCGCGGATGCCCGGCCGGAGAGGTTTCGGACGCCGGCGGCGGACCGCCCGCGGACCGATTGTCAGTGGTGCCTTCTACGGTGTGTGTATCGGCGCATCGTGAGGGGGACTTGTGGCGACGGTCGAGACGGCGGGCGGGCGTGCGCCCGCGTGGCGCGGGGGATTCGGACGGCTGTGGAGCGCCGCCGTGCTCTCCAGCTTCGGTGACGCGCTGCGGACTTCCGCACTGCCCCTGCTCGCCGCGACACTGACCGACCGGCCGCTGCTCATCGCCGCGGTCACCGCCTGCGGGTATCTGCCCTGGCTCGTCTTCGGCCTGCTCGGCGGGGCCGTCGCCGACCGGGCGGACCAGCGGCGCGCCATGTGGACGGTGGACGCGGTACGCGGGCTGCTGGTCGCGTGCTTCGCGGTGGCCGTCGCCCTCGGGCACGCCTCGATCGGCCTGCTGATCGCGCTGGCCTTCGCCCTGACCACCCTCCAGACGCTCTTCGACAACGCCGCCACCGCCCTGCTGCCCGCCCTGGTCGACCGCGAGGCGCTGGGCAGCGCGAACGCGCGCCTGATGACCGGCCAGCAGATCGCCGGCGGCCTGCTGGGCGCCCCCGTCGTACCGCTGCTGCTGGCGGCCGGCGCCGCCGTCCCCTTCGCCGCCGACGCCGTGACCTTCCTGGTGGCGGCCGCCCTGATCGCTTCACTGCGCACCGCGATGCCCGAGCGGAAGCCGAGACCGGCGGGCAGCACCCTGCGCCGCGAGATCACCGAAGGGCTGCGCACGCTGGGCCGCGACCGCGCACTGCGCGCACTGTGCGCCGCCACGGCCCTGTGCAACGTCGGCGTAGGCGCCCTCATCGCGGGTCTGGTGCTCCTGGTGACCGGCTGGCTGGACGCCGGTACGACGGGGTACGCGGCGGCCATGGCCGCGTACACGGTCGGCGGCCTGGCCGGGGGAGTGGCGAGCGGCCGGTTCGCCGCCCGTCTCGGGCGGGTCCGCGCGGTGCTGTTCGCGGGGACGGCGCAGACCGGTGCGCTGGTGGTCATGGGCACGGTACGCAGCCCGGTCGCCCTCGTGTCCGCCATGGCCGTCTTCGGATGCATGGGCATGGTGTGGAACGTCAGCACCAGGACGCTGATGCAGGAGTGCGGCCCCGCCGAGATGCTGGGCCGGGTCAGCGCGGCCTTCCGGACCCTGGCCGTCGCCGGAGCGCCCCTGGGCGCCCTGCTGGGCGGTGCCGTGGCCACCGCCTGGGGTCTGAACACCCCGGCCCTGCTCGCCGCGGGATTCTTCGTCCTGTCCGTCATCTCGCTGATACCCGCGCTCACGAGGGACGTACGGGTGGGTGCGCCCGACGGCGACACCACGACGGCTCACGCCCCGCGCTGATCAATTAGGTTGGGACCGGCAGCGGGGCACCAGGGACAGGTACGAAAGAAGGCTGAAGCCCGACATGAACGCAGACGGCCGGACCAGGCTCAACCAGACGCCCGAGTGGACCGCTCTGGCGAAGCACCGCGAGGAACTCGGGGAGGTGCGGCTGCGCGAGCTGTTCGCCGCCGACCCGAGCCGCGGCACCGGATACACGGAGCGGGTCGGTGACCTGTACATCGACTACTCCAAGCACCTGGTCACCGACGAGACGCTGCGGCTGCTGCGGGAACTGGCCGCCGCGACCGGCGTGTCCGGGCTGCGGGACGCCATG